>JAITKS010000033.1 GCA_031278315.1 Planctomycetaceae bacterium
TACCATAGCTTTCGAGGTACACCGCAAACTTAATTCGCACATCAACTGAATTACCAGTATCACACATTCTTGTACCTGCATATACAGGATTCCGATTAGGGATATTTGGATCGATAGCTGCGTCAAAGCATGTAGAAAACCATGTTTCGGTACATTTAAGTGCTAAATGATACGCCCTAGCTGCTTTATTAGGGGTCTTTCCTTTGTCATCTTTCTCCGTAAAAGAATAAAACAAACAAGACCAAAAAATTTAACATTGTTAAATATGTTGTCAATAGAGACACACAAAAAAAATAAAAAATTTTTTTGTAATATATCAGTAAAATAATTTATTGTTCCAGGGAACGCGGTCGTCTCGGCCGCATCTTTAGGCTTTTTTGTACAAAAAAGATGCAGGCGAGACGCCTGCGCTCCCGACTAAAATATTTTTTAGTAATTCACTTTAATTTAAAATCTAAAATCTAAAATTACAAAATCTGATTTCTCTGTGTCCTCTGTGGTTAATAAAACAAAAATTCCACTGAATATATTACAAATTTTCTTACATAGACACTATTCTTGATTTACTTGTAACGAATTTCGTAAAAAAATTCTTGCTAATCGTGCTTCCTCAAAATCAAGTTTGCCGCCGGAAGCCTCAACTGCCGGTTTTAAGAATAAATTATCTCCACTCGCACTAAACCATTCTTTGATTTGCGCTAATCTCTCCGGTACAAAAAATAAATCAACAGAAATCTCTAACCCTGATTCGCCTAGTTTTTCCAAATGTGTAATGATCGTTCCGCGCGTTAGTTTACGCTCTATAACAATTTCATCAATCGTTTTACCCTGCTGAAATAAACGATACGTCTCAAGAAATGATGATGATAAAGCCGTTGTTGACAACGGCGACGCTGACGACGATGTTGATAAAGATAATTGAGATGAACGAGATATTTGTGCCGAAGTTTCATAATTCTGTTCAAACTGCCGCTTAAATCGCAATGATTTCATTTCATCCGGATTTTGCTCACAAAATTTATTGATAACCTCAAGAAATCGTTGTCCGTAAGCCGCATATTTGTTACGTCCAACTCCATGAACTTGCTGAAACGTCTCCGCATTACGCGGAAAATATCTTGCCATCTCATGAAGAGTTCGATCCGAAAACACAATATAAGGCGGGACATTTTCCGCTCTCGCTAACTCTGTACGAAGTTCACGAAGTTTGATAAACAACGGTTCAGAAAACGGTTTTATTTCATAAGACGGAATCTTCATACTCGAAATACGATTGATCTTGTTTTCCGCAGAAATATACTCATGAGGTTTTCTCATCAAGAATTTTTTTTGATTACGCAAAATAAGCACCGCTTCATCTGTTAGCTTCAAAATCGGACGCAACATGTCTTCAATCTTGACAATTTTTTGCGCAATTAAAGCATCAATAACTGCCCGCCAATAGTTTTTTGGTTTATCTTTACCAACTCCATAAGTCGGTAATTTGTCATGTTTGAATTGCCGGATTTTTTCTGTGTTTGCACCAACCAAAATATCAGTAATATGAATTGCCCCAAACGATTCCTTCGTCCGATAAATCGCCGACAGAATTTTTTGCGCTGGAATTGTCGCTTCCTCCAGATTATGAGAATCAACACAAATATCACAACTGTTACAATTTTGTTTGCTAAACGTTTCACCAAAATATTTCAATAGTGCAACACGCCGGCAATTGTTTTGTTCGGCAAAACGAATCATTTGTTTGAGTTGTTCTTTAGCAATGTTGCGGGCTTGTTCGGTTTCTATTTCGTCCGCAAATCGTAATTGTTGCGCAATGTCTTGACGTCCGAAAAATAAAAGACATTCCGCAGGTTCACCGTCCCGTCCGGCTCGCCCTGTTTCCTGATAATATCCTTCAATATTTTTCGGCAAGTCCGCATGAATCACAAAACGAACATTCGATTTATCAATCCCCATCCCAAAAGCAATTGTCGCAACAATAATAGAACATTCATCACGGCTAAACGCTTCCTGTACCGCATGACGATCAACATCTGACATTCCCGCATGATACGATTTCGCCGAAATACCAAACACTTGAAGCATCTCCGCTGTCGCTTCAACCTTCTTACGGCTGTTACGATAAATTATACCGGATTCACCACTATGACCAGCTAAAAAAGAACGAATTTGAACATCAAGGTCTTGTTTTACCATCACACGATAAAACAAATTCGGACGATTAAACGACGCACGCGTTAAATGCGGATTCCTTAAACATAATCTCTTAACAATATCATCCGTAACATGCGGCGTCGCTGTTGCCGTAAATGCAGTAACAGGAATCGATGGAAATTCATGCACAATTTTTGATAACTCTAAATAATCCGGTCTGAAATCGTGTCCCCATTCCGAAATACAATGAGCTTCATCAATCGCAAAAAATGAAATTCGTAACGTTTTTAACCGGCTAATAAAATATTCCGAATTAAAACGTTCCGGTGAAATGTAAAGCAAGTCCAACCTGTTTTGCCGAAGTGCAACACCAATTGCGTTTTTTTCTTCAGCAGAAATCGTACTGTTCAAAGTTGCAGCAGATAAACCATTGATTCGTGCCGCATCTACCTGATCTTTCATCAAAGAAATCAACGGCGAAACTACAACACAAACACCTTGCATCATTCGAGCAGGAAGTTGATAACAAAGCGACTTGCCGCCGCCAGTCGGCATCACGGCAAAAACATCTCGACCCTGCAAAATCGCCTGAACTATCTCCTCCTGATGAGGACGAAATGAACGGAAACCAAATATTGATGAAAGTGTCGAATAAATCTGTTCGGAATTATAATGCTGTTCAGAAAACATGATGATACTAAAATTATATCTGAATTTTTTTGAAGAATAATTTATGTAGATGACTAATTATGTAACTGTCTATTTCTCTTTTACCGTATAGATCATTTTGAAATTACTCTTTTAAATTGTAAATTGCTCTTACTTAAATTTTCGGTTCGTGCTGTCTGCTTAATTGTCGGAAAACAGACTTTTACACAAACAATGTTTACTCTTTTGATCCGCCGAAAATCATCGTCCGAAAATCATCGTCCGATACGTATAATTACCCTCATATTGACAACAATATTTTTAACATTACAATATTGCACTCAATTTTTAACCAATCCAAAGCGGGAATGGCGGAATTGGCAGACGCGCCAGGTTGAGGGCCTGGTTGGGGTAACCTAGTGGAGGTTCAAGTCCTCTTTCCCGCAATTTCTTTTGTCTATAGAGATTTGTCTATAGTGAATTTCTAAAAAACTCTTGTAAAAATTTTGTAACCGTTCACGCTTTAATTTTTTAATTGGTGATTTTTTTTTCTTTTTTATTTAATCGTTCCGGCTTATTTTCAATCAACAATTTACGAAACAAACGATTCGTCAAGTAGTATTGGATCGAAAAGTAAAGCAAGGAACTTTATAGTCCTACAATTGTAATAGTTTTGCCGTTTGTTTTTTTCTTTTTCATGTAAATTTTATTGTCCCATTTTGTTTTTTTTCGTTGATCGAAAACGGCATACCATCCTTCTTTGCAATCGTGAATGTCCATATAACGGGCGATCTGTTCAAGACCTTTTTCTACATATTGTTCATTGTAACGAATCTTGAGTTCTATCGGATATTTTTTGTCGTTATATTCTAATAAAAGATCAAGCCGTCCTGAACCTGCCGCCATTTCGCGAGAAACTTGTCCGCCGCCATTAATGACTCGTTGCAAGAATGCCATCAAAACCAAATGCGGTGCCGCCTCTATATAATCGCAACGCTTAATATAAATGTCAGCATTTTCTCGCCAGAATTGTTGAAAGTCACGCATTAGGAAATCCATATCAAGATG
>JAITKS010000043.1 GCA_031278315.1 Planctomycetaceae bacterium
TTTCGCGAGATGGCAGCCGGTTCGGGACGTCTTGATCTTTTGTTGGTTTATAACGACAAAAAATATCCGATAGAACTCAAGATTCGTCACAATGAACAATATGTCGAAAAAGGTCTTGAACAGATCGCCCGTTATATGGACATTCATAATTGCAAAGAAGGATGGTATGCCGTTTTCGACCAACGCAAAAAAATAGATTGGGAAAATAAAATTTACACAAAAAAGAAAAAAATAAACGACAAAACTATCACAATTGTCGGACTGTAGGATTGTAAACATGTTTTGTAATATATCAGTTGAATATTTGTTTTTCAAATTTTTTGGGTTATGGATTTTAAAACTAAACTTGAAACTTTTGAAAAATTCCGCCTGATGTCTTACAATTTATTTTTGCATGAAATTTTTAGAATTTCTCTATAAATATATAGGTATGCTGTCAAATTTTGGAATATCCTGTAATTTATTCTGATTATAACGATTATGTGTTTGATTAGATTGTGAAAGATTTGAGTCGTTGTTTACATCCCTCTTGTCATATTTGTAAAAGGTGTTCTAATATTGCCCTTTGTCGTGCATCGCTTACGGTTAATATTTGTCAATTTTTTTTCTGTGTTCCTTTCTCGTGCCAACGTCATTATCCTCGAAATTTGCGTCCATATTTGGACCAAGTAGCCTTGTTCAATTAGTTCAATATCGTGCGCAAACTGAACCTGAATCAACAGCGTTTGTTTACCTTACAAACGGCGTCGACGCTGAGATTGTGTTGACTAATTCTACACTTGATCGTACAGCTCGGCGTATTGCGGCTTGGCTGCAGAAGCGCAATATGTATGGTCAACGTATATTGTTGCTTTATCCGCCCGGTCTTGATTTTATTTCAGCATTTTTTGGTTGTCTTTATGCTGGTGCGATTGCTGTACCGCTTTATCCTCCGCATCGTAACCGTTCAATTTTGCGGATTCAATCTGTTGCACAAAGTGCCAATGCTGCAATTGCATTCACGACGGAAGATGTTATTAAACGTGTTGAAAACTTTATCGACGAAGCACCTGACTTGAAAAAAATCCCTTGGGTAGCAACGACATCGCTCGATAATAATCTTGAAGAGCATTGGGTTGCTCCCGATATAAACACTGATACGATTGCTTTTTTGCAATATACTTCTGGTTCGACAGGAACTCCTAAAGGTGTAATTCTTACGCATGGTAATGTGATTCATAATTCCCGCACGATTCACACTGGATTCGAACACACGCGGCATGATATCGGTGTTTTCTGGTTACCGAGTTATCACGACATGGGCTTAATCGGCGGAATAATTCAACCTTTATTTTGCGGTTGTCCTAATATAATAATGTCTCCGTTTACATTTTTGCAGAAACCGTTCCGTTGGCTTGCTGCTATTACGAAATATCGTGCTACAACTAGCGGCGGACCAAATTTTGCTTACGACCTTTGTGTAAGACAAATCTCCGAAGAGCAAATTGATCAACTCGATTTAAGTTGTTGGCTTTTAGCTTTTAACGGTGCGGAGCCGGTGTTATCGGGAACGATGGAATCATTCGCAAAGAAGTTTGAGCGTTGCGGTTTTCGGTATGAAGCGTTTTATCCGTGTTTTGGTTTAGCTGAGGGGACGCTTTTAGTTTCGGGCGGTTTTAGAGCTGATTTGCCGATAATATGTGAATTTGACGCTGAAGCTCTTGCGGTCGGCAAGGCATTAAATGTAACGGAAAGTACATCGAAAAGGGTCAAGTTAGTTTCAAGCGGACAAAAAGTTTTGCCTGATCAGAAAATTGCGATTGTTGATCCTGAAACGTGTGTAAAATGTTTGGATAGAATTGTTGGTGAAATTTGGGTGAGTAGTCCGAGTGTTGCGAAAGGGTATTGGCAGTCGCCGGAGACAACGGAGCAAACGTTCAATGCAAAAATTACCGGCGGCGACAAAACACAATACATGCGTACCGGCGATCTCGGATTTATGATCGAAAAAGAACTGTTCGTTACCGGTCGAATTAAAGACTTGATAATCGTAAGAGGTGTAAATATTTATCCGCAAGACATCGAAGCAACTGTTCAGCGGATGAGTGAATATTTAAGACCGCTCGCAGGTGCCGCTTTCATGGTAAACGATGTTCCCCCAAACAAAGACACGCGGCCGGTCGAAAGACTTGTTATCGTTCAAGAAGTAGAACGAAAATTTAAGGGTGACGCAACTCATATTTACGGCGCAATTCGGCAAGCAATTGCATTAGAACATGAAATTACAGTTGAGGCGATTGTGCTTGTCAAGTCGGGCAGTATTCCGAAAACTTCGAGCGGAAAAATTCAGAGGCATGCTTGCCGAAACGGTTTTTTAAACGACACGCTTAGTTACATTGACCGGTGGGTCTCACCGAATGTTTCGTTTAATTTTAACAACGGCAACGAGTCGTATGATCTGATACCGGAGGCAATTGGAGTGCCTGACAGCAATGATATTGAGCGTTTTGTAAGAGGTACGATTGAACCGTTTGTCGGCGGTGCGCCGATCAAGCCGATTGTTCCTAATTCTAAACCGATTAAGGCGAATCATATAATTATCAAGGAATTACCCGGTGAAACTCCGAATGAGAATACGGTCTTATCATTAATTTCGCGTGAAGACCTTGCGGCGGCTGTAATGGAAGAGGTGCGGAAAGTTGCAAAGGAACGGGCTGCGAATCTTACTCTAGATTCTGATATTACGGCATTAGGTTTAGATTCGCTTGAAAGGATGGAAATTTTAGCATCGATTGAGGATCGTTTTGGAGGTCAATTTCCTGAATCGATTTTATCTGAATTATGTACGGCGAATCAGGTGCTTGATGCTGTATTGCTTTATCTCGGTTCAGGACCGCGAAAGCCGACTGCAGACGAGCAATTTATACAAGCGGATATACCGGAAGAGTATTATCGTATTGAGAAATTTCCTGAATATCTGCGATTAAAAGCCGGATTGACTTTGATCAAAGATACGGAGCTGAATCGTTTTTTCGATGTACACGAGGGAATAACAAATGACAAGGCGGTAATAGGCGGCAAGGAATATATAAATTTTTCAAATTATAATTATGTAAACACATCGGGGGATCCAGCTGTAATTGAAGCAGCGGTAGAAGCGTGTAAAAAATATGGTACGAGTGTATCGGCAAGCAGATTAGTGTCGGGGAATAAACCTATTCATCGTGAGCTTGAGAATGCAATTTCGGCGTTTCTCGGTTGTGAGGATACTGTGGTTATGGTTGGAGGTCATTCTACAAATGAGGGAGTTATAGGTCATTTGTTGGGTGAGAAGGATATGATTCTTTTTGATGCGTTATCTCATAATAGTATAGTTGAAGGAGCAATGCTTTCGGGAGCAAGAAGGAGACCGTTTCCGCATAATGATTGGGAAGCAGCTGATTGGATTTTGAAAAATCATCGCCGAGAATATCGTAAAGTATTGATTGCTGTTGAGGGTGTTTACAGTATGGATGGTGATTATCCTGATTTGCCTAAATTGATTGAAGTAAAAAAACGGTATCGGACTTTGTTAATGGTTGACGAGGCACATTCGTTAGGTGTGTTAGGAAAAACAGGAAGAGGAATAGGTGAACATTTTGGAGTTGACCGCAAAGATGTTGACATCTGGATGTGTACATTGAGTAAAACGTTTGCAAGTTGCGGCGGTTATATTAGCGGTTCAAGGGAGTTGATTGAATTTTTGAAATATACTTCTCCGAATTTTGTTTTTAGTGTTGGAATATCGCCGCCGAATTGTGCTGCTGCTTTAGCAGCTATAAAGTTATTAGAAAGAGAACCGGAACGTGTTAAAAAATTACATGAAAATTGTAAATTATTTTTACAATTGGCAAAATCGAAAAAACTTAATACCGGAATGAGTTGCGACTCGGCAGTGGTACCGGTAATTATTGGTAATTCCATTTTAGCTTTAAGATTGTCGAAAGCTTTATTCGAAAGAGGAATAAATGTACAACCGATATTACATCCAGCGGTAGAAGAAAAAGCAGCAAGGTTAAGATTCTTTATTACTTCAGCTCATAATCCGCAGCAAATAGAATACTCTGTAAACTGTACCGCGCAGGAGCTGGAAAAACTCAAAGCAAGCAACGAAATTAAAAAAAACATCTTATTACAAGATTTTATTTAAAGCGGAAATTAAAAAAAATCATTTACAATTCCTTTTCGTGTGTTTTGTGATTTTTCGTGATTAAAAATTTTTCGTAATATATCAGTGGAATATTTTTTTTATTAACCACAGAGAACACAGAGAAATTGTAATTTTAGATTTTAGATTTTCAATTTAAGTGAATTACTAAAAAATATTTTAGCCGGCGGGAACGCAGGCGTCCCGCCTGCATCTTTTTTGTACAAAAAACGCCTAAAGATGCGGTCGAGACGACCGCGTTACCGAAAACAATAAATTATTCAACTGATATATTACAAATAAAGTTAGTTTTAAAATTCATAACCCCAAAAAATTTGAAAAAAATTTTTCACTGATATATTAATTATATTTTAATTTTGCT
>JAITKS010000052.1 GCA_031278315.1 Planctomycetaceae bacterium
ATTAACAACAATTATTGTTCCGTTTCCATTACGTTGGTTATGAGTCTCAATATCCGGTCGCCCTTTCAGGGCTGGTTTTGTTTAAAACAAATACCGAATTTTCAAGTATGAATAGTATAGTTGTACTAGAATTTTCGTAATACGTCAGTGAAATATTACGGAATTTCTTAAATTAACAATCTCACCGTGAAATCTAAACATTATTTTTTAGTGTTTTCAAACGATATGTTTGTTTGATTTTGTATTCCGTTTTGTGTTTCTTCAAATGTGGGCGTTGGACGAAAATCGGTATGGTTTTTGTATTTCAGGTTTTTCCGTCCAAAATACGTTCCGTAATATTGTCCGTTGGAATCCACCCAAGTCGTCAAACGTACCCAATCCTCGATAGGCATTTTCACGTCGTAATGCCCTTTGTCGAGAAGTTTGATAAGAGAACTAGAATACGACCCCAACGAATAAGGCGGCATATAATGATTATTCCCCGCTTTAGGACGATTCTCACTAATCACCGGAAACGAATTGCGTTTCATCAATGTTTCATACGAAACGTTAAATAAATTTGTCAACGTTCCTTCAAGATTAACATCACCGTCTTTCTTTTTGCTGTTATGACACTGTACACAATGCCGATCCAAAACCGGCTGCACGTCTTCAAAATATGAAATCGGACGGCTCCCCGATTTTTCACCGGGTTGCGGTCCGGGCATATCATACGACCGCCGCAACGCCAACGGTATCGACTTTGATGTTTTGTCATTCGGTGTAGTACTTGCTTGTTCATGACAACCAATACACGACCGGACTTCACCGGGCCGATAATTGACAAATGTCCGTTCACGTTGTACTTCACGATAATTTTCGTCCAACGCTTGCAAAAAAATGTTTTTATCTGCCGGCACAACAAAATTTGCCGAACCGTCTTTTTCTACCGGAACCACACCATGCTGAACTCTCAAACCAAGTGCGGCATAATGCGAAATTACCGAATGCTGTTGGTCAAATTCGTCACCGTTCCAATATCGCCGCGCCGTCCAAGGACGCGGAACATGTTCATTGATTCGGAGATATTTGATCGAACCGCGCGGCACGCCGTCCATTCCGGCGTAAACATCGGTAACAACTAATAGTGCAAGATTTTTCGCGGCAAGCTCTTTGTCTCGTACTGCTGTCGGCGACGGCGGAACTGGTGTTGCTTGCACCGGAATCGGACACCACGCCGACCATTCATTATCGCGGAAAAGAAGCTCACGTTCTCCTGTATCGTTGATCAGATAAATTCCATACGCATTCACCGTATTCCATTTTTGGTTTGGATTGTAGGAAACAAGAAAATCATGTTCATTCAGCGGGAACGGATCTATAAACAACGGTCCCGCATCGGTATTTCCGCTTCCGTCACGTGATCTATCATTTTGAATTGAAACATTCAACACGGCAGGCGGTTCATAAAGCCGCTCGAAAGGTTTACCGTTAATCGGTTTCGTCCAACCCCATTGATATTGCTGGTCAACTTCCGGCGTAACATATTTCACTCCGTCCACAGTTCGACGGTTAAAACGTGTATCGACAAGAAGAACTGTTCCAAGTCCGACCGGCATGTGAGGTGCGCCAATACAAACAAATTTTGTCGGTTGACCGGGAATCTGACGCGCTGTGTTGAAAACCGACGGAAAAACAATATTGATACCATAAATTTCAGTCGACGCTGTGCCGTCAGGATTTAACGCCCAAAGTCCTTTATTTGTTACAGAGCCATTGTCAACATATTCCCAACGCGTGTACAAAATTCGTCCGTCTTCCATAATCGTCGGACATGATTCTGAAACGGAATTATCAGAGAGTTTTTCCATCGTTCCATTTTTATCGACACGATAAATCACCGATGCGGTAAGAACATCCGGTCCGTCGCACAAAATTCCGTGTTCGCAGCGTGTCGAGACAAACACAAATCCGCCGTCGGGAAGATAAGCAGGATGAAAATCATCGGTGTGATGAAAATACTTGTTCGCACCAATTCCGTTGTAACGTTCCCAAAAGTTACTGACCGTATTATTTTTGTCCATACGATATTTTGCAATCCGTTGTTCTTCGTCGTCCGGCGGAAAAGTCAACTGCCGTAAACCTGTTCCGTCGATATTGACTTCCCAAATGCGGTAACCTTCGCCAAGTTTACGTTTGTAGTCGAAAATCACTTTCTTGCCGTCATACGAAAGATTGCAACGTCCGATAATTCCTCCCTTGAGAGTTGGCACGATACTTTGAACCGAACCGTCTTTAAGAGATAACAAACATAATTCACTGTAAAAAATGTAAGAACCATCAATAAAATCGGTGTAATAATGCGACGACTGAAATGTTGCACGTTTAATGAATAAAATTTGTGTTACGTCAGGCAATAATTGTTGTAATTTTTGGCGGGTAGATTCGTATCGTTCTTTCTCTTTTTGTGCTGCCGACTGTTTCCGTAATTTAATTTCCGCAAGCAATGAATTATCTTCTGCGGCGGGCAAATTGGAATCGGCGGTAATTCGGAAACCGGCAAAATGCGGCAGATTGCGTTCAAACAACAACGTAAACGTGTACTCGCCCGCTGTCAGATCAAAACTTTCCGGTAATTTTGCCCATTTCAGATTTGCGGCAAAAAATCCGCCGGTTGCTTCGCTGAATACGGATTTTAACTCTTTTTTCTCACCATTCGGTGACGTTAATTGAAAAGTACACGGACGGCTTGCACCAGACGCATACAACGCCTGAACATAATATTTTCCTGCGTTTTTCACTGTGAAATTCCAAGAGACGGAACCTTTTTGTCCGTGGAAAACGCCAAGATCGTCCCATTGAGATTCCTGCGCAACATAATTTCCAGAATGTGTTTTGACATTCGCTGCCGGAATAAAAATTGTACTCTCCGCGCCCAAAACGGACGTCGTTAATACGGCAGCAACAATCAATAATTGACAAATTTTGAACATAAATCGCTCCTAATAATTTATTTTCCAAAGTTTTTTGTTTTAACGGTTCTTTCCTAAAAATATTCAAAATATCCTTGAAAATATCCTCAAAATATACTTTGTTTTTTTAAGGATTTAATATTTTTAGATGTTTTGTTTTATTAGTTTAAACTCTCAATAAATCATCGGCATTTTATTTTACTGGAATTTCATTTTATAGAATTTCTAAAAAACTCATGTAAGAATTTAGTTTTAGAATTTCCCCTTATTGAGAAGTTAAAATCAACAGTAGGTATTATGGTGTATTTCTTATCGGGACGCAATAGCAAAGTTTTTTTGAAATTTTATACAGCGGCGTGTAACGTAACTGTCTATTTTGACATTTTTGTTTTAATTTTTTTAATACGAAAAACACGAAATTACACGAAATTACACGAAAAGGAGTTAACTATCAAGAAGTCCCGCTAGGGACGACACTTTATTAACCGTATGCTTTAGCGGTTTCAAGTTAAGGATTTCAATTTTTGAGGGAAATTTGAAATATTTTTTTGTCTTTCTTATATATTTTACCTAATATCAAATATGTCATCTTTGCCAAACAATCATTTTTTACCAAAGCCGCTATTTTAAGGTAAATAATCGTACCAACCGCAACGAGCAAGTAATAACTCAAACACCGTAACTTCAGTTTATACTGGGACTTTCGCTTAACTTGAAACCGCCGTCGCACGGGATTAAAACATCTTGTGAACAAACGCAGACGATCACAACAAATACTATTCAGGAGTTTTCATAATATGTAGCGAGAAATATCGGAATCATCACGGGAAATTCTTTGATAAAA
>JAITKS010000081.1 GCA_031278315.1 Planctomycetaceae bacterium
CATAATAGACTCCTTTCAAATAAATGGATAAAAAAAGTAATTCATAAAACAAACAACTCGAATATTATAAAAAATAAACAATAATTCATAAATACCAATTCATTACACCAAATTAAAAAAACCTTCAAAGGGATGCCCTTTCAGGGCTAGTTTAGTTTAAAACGAAAACCGAAATTTAAAGTGTGAAAAGTATAATTAAGATTCGGTTCTAATTTCCGCATGCGAACTAACCACTAACTACTAACCACTAATTTCTTTATCGATGAAATTTTTCGTAGAATCTTATGTATTGTTCTGCGCTTCTTCTCCATGACCAATCTTGTCTCATTGCATTATGAATAATTTTTTGCCATACATCTTTTTTATTCCAGAAAGTATTTAGTGCCCTCCAAATAGTTGTATTGAGATCATTCAAGTTGTCTTCAGATAAAGAAAATCCTGTTGCGGTTCCGTTTTCTAATGATTCATCATTTGTGTCAACGACAGTATCTGCTAATCCTCCGGTATGATGTACAATCGGAATAGTCCCGTAAATCTGACTGTACATTTGATTCAATCCGCACGGCTCATATCTACTTGGCATCAGAAACATATCTGCTCCTGCTTCAATCAAATGAGACCATTCATCTGAAAACTCAATTCGTGCCGCAACATTGGTTGGATATTTCTCTGCCAATGCCGTTAATCTTCTTTCCAACACGGGATCACCTTTACCTAACATACAAAATTGCACATTATGTTTTTCTACCCAAAGAGGTATTATATCGGCAATAAGATCGATTCCCTTCTGATACGCCAAACGGCCGACTAATCCGATCAACGGTGTATGTTCACAAATGTTGAGTCCCAAACGTTCCTGTAGATTTCTTTTGCATTTCGGCTTGTTCTCTAATACTGTATTACGATCATATTGCGCAACGATAAATCGATCTGTTACGGGATTCCATTGTTGAGTACTCACACCGTTTAAAATTCCCCGAAGCATCGGACTGCGGTATTGAAGTACCGATTCCATTCCGCAGCCAAACGTTTGCGACTGAATCTCAATTGCGTATCGCGGACTTACAGTTGTAATTCCATTTGCAAACATAACTCCTGTTTTCATCAAATTTAATTTTCCGTAGAACTCCATTTCATCAAATGTGAAATGTTCCCATCCGATACCGGTCAACGGCATATCCCAGTGCCAGAATATTCCCTGATATGCCAAGTTGTGAATAGAATGAATCGTAGAAATTTTTTCATATCCTTTACGTTCCCGATACAAAATCGACAAGTACGCAGGAATGAGTCCGGTTTGCCAATCGTTTGAATGTAATATATCAATATTGATTTTAAGTACGTCGATTGCTTCCATAACAGCTCGGCAAAAGAAAACAAACCGCTCGCAGTTATCGTTGTAATCTTCACCATTTTCAGAATAAATACCGTTTCTATCAAAGTATCTATCTTGTTTGATAAAATAAACCGGTACATTACCTTCGGCGGTTTTTCCTTTCAAAAGAGTAGTTTCTATAAGCTCGCCGCCTACGGGTGTCAAGAATTTTAATCCGGTCTCTTCAATAGATTCGCCGCAATTTTTTGTACATTTATAAAATGGAGTAATTATCGTTACATTATGTCCGAGTTCATGCAACGCCGCCGGAAGAGACGCACTCACATCAGCTAAACCGCCTGTTTGGGAAAAAGGAGCAGCCTCGCTGCTTACAAATAGAATGTTCATAATTTTAATATTAACGTCAAAATATTATTAAATTTTAGTTGAATTTTTAGTTCGTTATTAAAGATTCGTAAATAAGACATATTAGACATAAAAAGCCGTAATATATAAGTGTAAGTGAAATTATAAGTGTAAGTGAAATTTCTCAAACGTTTCAAATTTATTTTTCACTAACTTTAGGTAAATTCTAAAAACTAATAAGTAGGAGGAACGCAGACATCCCGTCTGTACAGTTTTTGTACAAAAACGCCTAAATATGCGGTCGAGACGACCGCGTTCCTTCTAATAAATTTTTACATTAGTTTTTTTAGAAATTCTCTTTATTAATCTTATTTTTCACTAATCTTTTATTTTTTTCACCTTTAATTTTTCCGAACTTAAAAATATTCTTTTATTTTAATCTTTCAGCTGTTGACCATAAACCGGCAGATGGTGTACTTATGAAATAAATTTCTTCACCGTCTGGTAATGTATTGAATCCGTTTTTCAATTTATTTAGGTCGTAACGTTTTATTGTTTCGTTGTAATCGGCATATTCAAAGTTGACTAGATTCATATCTTCTTTTGAGATATATCCAGGCGCATAAGTGATTTTAAATCGTCCTTCCGAAGAGCCGTGAATCAAGTGAGCGGTTCCAACTGCCAAATCTTTTAGGTCACCGTTTTCGGGGCATTCACGATATAATTTCATAACTTGTTCGGTTCCGATATATCCATATTTTCTAATCAAGTTATCGATTTCTGTTTGTTCGCCGAAACGTTTTAAGCCTGGTGCGATAATTAGTAATTCACCTCCGTCTGCCATTGCTTTTCTTGTACGGTAGATAGCTTTGTTTGCGACCCATGTACTGTAAAATTCGTCTCCTTGCATAACAGCTACAACTTTTTTCAGAGGCGGCACGATCGTTATATTTTGTTTCTGGGAGGCTCGTGCTGCTGAAAGATATGTTTCGACATCGTTTCCGGCATAAATTCCGGTATGTATTAATTCACCTGTCGGGTTGTAAGCCATTACAACTTGAAAATACGCATCGGGTAAATTACTTAAGAACTCTGATTCTGCTTTGTTGTAGCATGCACGAAGAGGTGTTGTCAGCACGCCGAGATTATTTTCTATTCCGCAGCAAGCAGCCATTAAGTGAGATGCGCAAATCATTTCTTTACCGCCGAGTCCAATAAAATAATTTTTATTGTGATTAGCAAATCCTAAAACTTCGTGAGGAACGACGTGACCGATATTTAGAATCAAGTCCCAATTCTCGTCGAACAGGCGTTTATTTAGAGTGACTGGGATAGTCCAATCGGCTTTACCGTTTGAAATTTCTTTAACGAAATCTGCTGGGATTTCGCCGATTTTTTTTGAATCTGTTCTCCAATTGTGTTTATAAATTTTTTCTTCCGGGACGGAGCCGAACATCCATTTATTTTGTTCGGGGGTATGCGGAACGTGTTGACCGAGAGTTGGAATGAGAACGACATCGGCATCTTTTGCAAATATTTTGTATAGTTCTTCGGTTATGTAACCTGCTCCGCTGTGAGCGCGGGTTATATCCGGCGGCAGCAGCAAAACGCGTTTGGGATTTTTACATATTTGTTCCCGTGCAGTTTCTGCAAAACGGATTGCCTGATTTATTACATCTTGTTTTTGTAATGATTTTTCTTCTTGAAACCACATTTGAAACCTATATATATTTTATTTAAATTTAGATTTTAATTTTCTATCATTTTAATTTTCGGTTTGAGTCGTTTTAATATTCTGCTTATAAATTGGGGGCAGTTTTTACTAATACGTTCTTATAGTACCGAAATTCATAGTACGATATATATGACTGAAAACGAGATAATTTTTTACACCATTATTTTACTGAAAAAATATGGTACGAACTATTGTAGAATTAAGAATTAAAAAAATTACCCGGCAAGGATTCGAACCTTGGATGAGGGAACCAAAATCCCTAGTGTTACCAATTACACTACCGGGTAATGTCTAACGTTATTATTACGTTTTTCGATTAGTGTAATATGATAGCATAACATTAATATTATTACAGGGGGGGCAAACCGAGAGCAAACAAAATTTATTCTGATCAATTCTAAAAATTCACATTTGGGGCATTAGTATTGATTTATGATTGCATTAGTATTGATTTATAATTTTTGTACTATAATACTCATCTCACGTATTCGATTTTTGTTACAATAAATAAAATTGACATATAGAGACACAATACCCTGTATTTCTACGTTACGGAATAAGTGACGCTATAACTTATCAAGTCCCGCAGGGACGACACTTTATTAACCGTATGCTTTAGCTTACGGACAAACGTTATGAGTTATGTACAAATACTTATCCATGCAGTGGTTCGCACCTACAATAGCGAACCAACTCTACCCACAGGCGAAAAAGTAGAATTTCTTTATCGTGAAATGTGGGGTATTATCAAAAAACAAAAAGGCTACCTTTACCGTATCAATTCAATGCCGGATCATGTGCATTTGTTGTTTACGTTTCCGCCGACTATTGCCTTATCAGATTTTATGCAAGCGTTAAAAAGTTCGTCGAGTAAAATTATAAAAACGGTTGATGGCTTTGAGAATTTCAAAGCTTGGAGCGAAGGTTATGCAGCTTTGTCAAAAAGTATAGAAGACAAAGATAAGATCGTGAAATACATTATCAATCAGCAAGAACACCATAAAAGATTAACATTTAAAGAAGAATATGAAATATTTATAAAAAAAATGGGTAAAGAATTTGATGAACGGGACTGGAACAGATAATAAAGTGTCGTCCCTGCGGGACTTGATAAGTTATAGCGAGTGATCCGTAAGCTGAAGCATACGGTTAATAAAGTGTCGTCCCTGCGGGACTTGATAAGTTATAGCGAGTGATCCGTAAGCTGAAGCATACGGTTAATAAAGTGTCGTCCCTGCGGGACTTG
>JAITKS010000089.1 GCA_031278315.1 Planctomycetaceae bacterium
TGTACTAATTTTTTGAAAAACAGGAAACCCCAATTTTAGAATTTTTATAAATTTTTTGTAATTAACACAGAAATCTTTTTATTAACCACAGAGAACACAGAGGACACAGAGAAAGAAGATTTTGTAATTTTAGATTTTAAATTTTTCGTTACAAAAAATAAAAAATGATATGTAGAGACACAATGCCTTGTGTCTCTACGCTACGGCATAAGCTAACTATCAAGAAGTCCCGCGGGGATGACACGGTTATTTCAAATTTTACCCATTCTCATATCTCAATAAAGTGTCGTCCCTAGCGGGACTTGGATATGTTTATAGCGTTGATCCGTAAGCTAAAGCATACGGTTAATAAAGTGTCGTCCCTAGCGGGACTTCTTGATATTTAGTTCTTGTTCGTGTATTTCGTGTTTAAAATTACAAAAATTTGAAAAACAATTATTCCACTGATATATTACCTTTATCTTACTTTACTTTACTTTACTTTATTTTATTTTATTTTACTTCCTTTAATTTTTCTGCACATTGACGGGCAACTATTATTTCTTCATTGGTAGGAATAACCCAAATTTGCGTCTTACTATTTTCAGCATGAATCGATGATTCTTTAGATATAATCTGCTTGTTCTTTTCTAAGTCAAGAATAATACCTAACGAATCTAAGTTTTCTGTAATCATCTCTCTTATTTCTACATTATTTTCACCAATTCCGCCCGTAAAAACTAATACATCCGCCCCCCCAAGTTCAACAAGATAACCGCCAAGATATAACCTAATATAACCAATTAAAACCTCAACCGCTAACCTCGCCCGCTCATTGCCGCTTTTTGACTCTTTCATTACATCCCTCAAATCAGCACCTACACCACTCAACCCAAGTAAACCACTCTTCGTTGCCAAAATATTCAAAACATCCTCCTGAGACATCGATAACTTCTGCATTAAATACGGAATAACAAACGGATCAAAATCACCACACCTGTTTCCATGAAATAATCCCGTTTGCGGACTCGTTCCCATACTCGCTGCAACACTCCTGCCTGAATTTATCGCACACAAAGAACTCGAACCGCCTAAATGCATCGAAATTACTTTCAAATCCTGCCGATTCAATATCTGCGATACCCGTATCGAAATATATCTATGCGATGCACCATGAAAACCATAACGAATGACATCATATTTCTCCGCCCACTCAAACGGTACACCATAATAACGATTTCGCTGCGGAATCGTTTTGTGAAAATCTGTCTCAAACGCCGCAATAAGAGGTATGCTAGGTAACTGCTCCGCTATATTACGCATCGACTTGATATAAGGCGGATTATGCGCCGGTAACAAATTGTTAAACTCTTCCATCGCATCAAGCAATTTCATATCAACAAATTGAACTCCCGAAATCCCAGCAGCATGAACCGCCTTAAAACCTATCGCCGCTATCTCATTGTCACTACTCAAAACACCATGCTCCGATGAAGTCAATTGCTCAAAACATTGACGCACCGCAACCGCATGATTCGGCACCGAAACTTCATGCAAATATTTCACTCCATTGATTTCTACCATACACGGACTCAATGTCTCTCCTATCCGCTCTACCCTGCCTCGAGCTAAAACTTGCTCCGTATCCATGTCAAAAAGCGAATACTTAAAACTAGTAGAACCAATATTAGCAATAAGAATTTTCATTTATTCTCCTTTTCATTACAAAAAATAAAATTGAAATATAAAGACACAATGTTTTGTGTCACAACAGAATTTTTTTGTTTGTTATATTTTCGTTACAATAAATAAATTGAAATACAAAAACACAAAGCATTGCATCTCGACAGAATTTTTCGTTACTTTTAAACTTCACTCAGTTTTCAAAATATGAAAAATATATTATCTGCTTACTTTTCCCGTTGGTGTAATTTTTACTTTTATATCTTTTTTGTTTCGCCGTATTGTTAATTCGACTTGCTCCCCGATTTCAGCTTGACAAATTAAATTGTTTAGATGATATCCGTCTTCGATTTCAGTTCCGTTTAATTTCAACACTATATCGCCGACTTGAATTTGTGCTTCACTCGCCGGAGAATCCGGTAAGACTCGGCTTATGTGAGCACCAATCAATCTGTCTAATCCGAATTTTCTGTGTTCTTTAGTTCCGAATACGTGATCAAATCCGACACCGATATACGGTCTCAAAGCAACACCTCCATTGGCAATTTGCTTTGCAATACGTAGAACATCATTTATCGGAATAGCAAAAGCGATCCCCTCACTGCCGCCGCCTGTAGTAGCAATAGCCGTGATTACACCTACAACTTCACCCCTAATATTCAAAACCGGACCGCCGCTATTGCCCGGATTAGTTGCAGCATCAATTTGAAAAAATTCACACGAAGGCGCTTGCTCATTTGACGCTGGAATTTTGCGTCTCGAAGCCGCACTCACTATGCCCATCGTTATACTACGTTCAAGACCATAAGGACTTCCAGCCGTTAAAATCAAATCACCAACGCGTACATTTTTAGAATTGCCAATATCAACAGGCGTTAAATCAGCGTCCATTTCTATTACCGCAAGATCAAATTCATTATTAGTGTGAATTTGTTTCGGTGAGAGCATACGCCGATCAGAAGTATGAATAACAATCGATTCTAAATTGACTCCGCCGACTACATGCTGATTCGTTATAACATAATTTTTATTTTCTATCTGAACAATAAATCCGCTCCCGGAATCTTCGACTTCAATTTGTATATTTCGCGAATCGCGTCCGCGTGACGGTAAAGCTGTTCGCAACCGCTTGACCTCGATATGAACAATCGACGGGGTAATATAATCGGCAGATTGCGAAATTATTTCACTGAATTTTTCTAGTGCAGTAATATTGATTAGAAGTTGCTTTTTTAACTCCGCACGCATAGCTCGCCGCTCTTTTGAATCGGCTTGCAATACACTTTGATTGCCGCTCTGAATTTCATTCGGCTTTTCATTCGGCTTCTCATTTTGCTTTTCATTCTGCTTTTCATTTTGATTGTCCGGCTCGATTGCAGAAATGTATGTATGACTTACCGTAAAAAAAATTACTGATAAGAAAAAAATAAAACATACTAGAAAAAATTTTTCTCGCATAATATTTCGCATAATATTTATAATTGATTTATGACTCAAATAACGCATGAATATATTCCTCACACTTTAAATTTCGATTTTGTTTTTTATTGTTTTTAAATGAATTGTTTAATTCAGAAAAATTAGGTTGAAAATGAGGTTGGTTTGAAAATTCATAATCCAAAAAAAAGTTGAAAAACAAAAATTCTACTGATTGATATATTACAAAATACAAATTACAAATTACATAAAATTGTTACAAAAATATTCTACTGACCAGTTACTAAATTTATCCGAATAACAAATCATTCATGTTGTACATTCCGGCAGGTTTGTTGTATATGAATTTTGCGGCAGCAATAGCACCGAACACATAACAATCCCGATTTGTTGCTTTGATTGAGATTTCCAACGTCTCACCTAAAGAACCGAATAAAATTGAATGTCCGCCGGGGTCGTCGCCAATCCTTACAGAATGAAAACCGATTTCATTTCGCGGACGTATTCCGACTTGACCTTCTCGCCCGTAAATTTGTTTGTTCTGTCCCATTTCTTCAGCAATTAATTGTCCGAATTTTAACGCCGTACCACTTGGCGAATCTATTTTATATCGGTGATGCGATTCTATTATTTCGACATCAACATCTTTATCGGCAAGATTTCTCGCTGCCGTTTTGCAAAGATTCATTGCTAAATTGACTAACAGACTCATACTCGGTGACGTTAATACAGCAATCTGCCGTGATGCCTTTTCGATCAATTTCATTTGTTCCGGCGTTATGCCTGTTGTTGCAAAAACTAGCGGGATTTCAAATTCTACACAACTTCGGACTATGTTTTCTGTTGCCTTTGGTGTCGAGAAATCTATCAACACATCTGACCTCCGCTCAATTTGCGGTTTCAACAAAACGCCAAGTTTGCCGATTCCGGCAACCTCACCAGCGTCGAGACCAAGTTTCTCATGAGATGCCGATTCCAACGCCGCCGATAATTCTATATCTTTGTCTTCCGAAATAATAGCAACCAAACGACGCCCCATCCGGCCCGCCGCACCACTCACTGCTATCTGTATTTTAGTCATAAAAAAATTAATGTTTCAGTGGAATATTTGTTTTTTACATTAGCTATAAAAAAACGTTAGTATCTTTCACACAAAGAAATATATAGACACAAGGTGTTGAGTCTCTACAAAATTTTTTGTCTGTTATATTTTTCGTTACGATAAATAAATTGAAATATAGAAACACAAGGTATCGTGTCTCTACAAAAATTTTTTGTCTGTTATATTTTTCGTTACGATAAATAAATTGAAATATAGAAACACAAGGTATCGTGTCTCTACAAAAAATTTTTGTCTGTTATATTTTTCGTTACGATAAATAAATTGAAATATAGAAATACAAGGTATTGAGTCTCTACAAAATTTTTTGTTTGTTTTTCGTTAAAAAAATAAAGTAGAATTTCAAGGTATGCAAAGTATATATTTCTATTTTGATTATTCCTCTTCTGCAAATCTGTTGTGAATTGAAATGAATTGTTCTTCTAGATCGATAAAGCAATCTACAACGTCCGGGTCAAAGTGTTTACATCGTCCTTCAACAATAATTGATTTTGCAGATTCATGTGTCAGTGCTTGTTTGTAAACTCTTTTTGAGATTAGAGCGTCGTACACATCTGCTAGTGCGATAATTCTTCCGCATAGCGGAATATTTTCGCCTATTAGTCCATTTGGATATCCGCTTCCGTCGAATTTTTCGTGATGTGTAGCGGCGATGTCTCTAGCCATTTTTAGAAAGGATGCTCCCGGGAACTTGCTCAAAGTAGCGTCGAGAGTTTGTGCTGCAATTGTTGTGTGCATTTTCATTATGTCGAATTCATGCGGGTCGAGGCGTCCCGGTTTCAACAAGACCGAATCAGGAATACCAACTTTTCCAATATCATGTAACGGACTCGTCTGAAAAATCAATCTTACAAATTCCGGATCAATCACATCTTGATATTTTTCGACCATCGCCATTCTTTGCGCAAGGGCACGGCAATAATATTGAACCCGCTCAAGATGTGCCCCCGTATCGACATCACGAGATTCCGCAAGTTTTGCTAATGCGAAAATTGCAACATCACGCGTTTCAAGCGATAAAATTCTTTCGCCGGATCGTAATCTTGCTAAAACTTCGTCCGGTTTGTACGGCTTTGCAATAAAATCATCGGCACCGGCAGATAGACCTTCAACCATTTCTTCCTTGTGCGAAGTGAGCAGAATAAAATAAATATAACCTGAATACTCACCAGAACGTACTTTCCGACAAAGTTCCAAACCAGTCATTATCGGCATCTCCCAATCAGAAATCACCATACGACATGGACTGCTTTCGAGAATTTTTAGGGCTTCTTCGCCGTTCATTGCGGCAAGCACTTCGTAACCCGCTTCCGTAAGCAATGCTTTAAGTGCTATTAAAGCGAGCTTACTGTCATCAACTATTAATACCTGCATAACCGAATGGTTTAAATATCTGTTATCGGCTCACATTAATTTCATCTGCTCAAATGTTTAATTTGTTTGAGGAGAAACAAGCAATCCGTTGTTATCGAAATTAAATGTAAGCAGTTTAAATTTTTTATCAAGAATACGTTAATCTTCATTAAATAACAATCTGTCTGTAAGTTAGTTTGAATGTTAAATTGTGAAAATCTGCTAGTACAAATACGAATCAAATATCATACCACAAAATATTACTCTGAAAATATGCCCGCAAACTTTTGTAATTGTTCAAGTTGAAAATGCACCAACTAGACTGAATAGAATTGGAACTTCGCTAAAAATTCAATTTTCAGTAATAGCTCTGTATTATATCAGTAATCTCTCTGTAATATATCCGGCGGAATTTCTCGTAATATTTTATTGGAATATTACAAATTTTCAACAATGGAATTTCCGTCTGATTATATTACGTTTTTTATTAATTACTGAAAATACAGAGTTCTCATAGATCATAATTACATTTCTTGCAATATATCAGTGTTATGTTTTAAACATGTAAGGAATGCAGAAAATCATCATAGAAAATCCGAAAGACGCGACTCTCTAAAACTAACTGAATTGTTATAAATTTTTTATACTTTAAAATTCGGTTTTCTTTTTTTACATAAAGTGAAATTCTAAAAATTATTTTTAGTAAGTAACACAAGCGTCCCGCCTGCACAGTAACAGTAACTGTAAATATCTAAATATGAAATTGAGACGATTGCGTTCTTTCTAAAAATAAATTTTTCCAAGAGTTTTTTATAAATTCTCAATAGATAATTATTTCAAGCTCTGCCTAAAAATTCGGCGGTACGAGTATCTATACGGACTAATTCACCTTCTTCGAGATACTCTGGTACTTGTATTTCCAGACCTGTTTCGAGCATTGCCGATTTTGATCTTGATGTTGCCGAGTTTCCGCGAACAGCGGGATCGCATTTTGTTACTTTCAGCGAGACAGCTACTGGAATCTCAATTGCTACGCATTCATCGTTATAAATCAATGCCCGTATGCCTTCGAGTTCTTCTGTTATAAATCGTAATTCATCGGTAATATCTTCTTTTTTGAGATTGTATTGATTGTAATCTTCATTATCCATGAATACGCATTCTTCGGCGTCGCTGTAAAGATATTTTACTTCTCTTTTTCTAAAATCTGCGGAATTGAGCGATTCTGTTCCTTTTAGAGAGAAGTCAACTTTTTGTTTTGTTACGAGATTACGCGCACGAAATTTATACAATGTTGCCGCTCCTCGTGCCGATGGCGATTGAACATTCACATTTTCAATAATACATGGCGATTCATTATAAACTACAACTTCGCCGCGTTTGATTTCTTTTGCAATCATTTTTGAAATATTTATTTTAAACTGTTTTTACTGTAATTTTCGATTCGAGCTGTCCGCTTACATATCGGAAAGCAGGATTTTTAATAATTAGTTTTTATATCAAAGAAATTCATTGTACGATAAATATAATTTTTTATTGTACGATGAATATAATTTTTTGTAATCTATAAACTGCATTTTCCCCAAAAATTAAATTCATTTTCCTTTGTTTTTCATATTTTAGATAATTGTGTATCGTTGATGAGTATGCTGAAATGTCTTTAATTTAATTTAATTCAAATAAATTAAAAAAACTTCTTTGGAATAAGGATATTTTTCATTAATTTTTTTGGAAAGTACAGAAGTATGAAAAGTATATTTAAAAGTATATTTAATTGTTGATACTAGATATTAATTGTTGATATTGAATAGTTGTAAGTAACGAATAAATATTTTACATATTCGTTCTTTTACACTATCCAATTATCAACAATTAACTACTTACGAATTTGTTCCGGCATTCAATTAAACGCAGTTGCAAATTCACCAAGTGATACACAAGTTAGTGCAAAATCGAAAAGCTCATCGAGTTCGTTTATATCTTTGACATCTCTGATTTGCTTTTGTAATTTTGCTGACGGGTTTCCAAGCCGTCTAGTCAAAATACGTATTATACCTTCAGCTTTACCTTCAGCTTTACCTTCAGCTTTACCTTCGGCTAAACCTTCAGCTTTACCTTTAGCTATATCTTCGGTTCTATATCTATTTAACATTTTAGCTCCGTATGGAGTTTGTCTGATTGCTTCAATTAATCTTTGACTCATTTTCAATTCTCCTTTCTTAATTTTAAGAACAACATTTTTCTCCAATAGTACATA
>JAITKS010000158.1 GCA_031278315.1 Planctomycetaceae bacterium
CCTTTTTTTCGTGTTTTTTGTGATTTTTCGGTTTTTAACATACCTACAATTATTTCGCTGATATATTACGGTTTTTTTGTAATATATCAGTGGAATAATTGTTTTCGTTTTTTTGGTTGTTTACGAATTTTAAATTATCAATCACATACCTGTTAAGTCCCGCAGGGACGACACTTTATTGAGATATGAGAATGGGTAAAATCTGAAATAACCGTGTCGTCCCCGCGGGACTTCTTGATAGTTAGCTTATGCCGTAACGTAGAGACACAAGGTATTGTGTCTCTACATAGCAGTTTTTATTTTTTGTAACATTTCAATAATGTTACCAACTCAGATTTTTTTTTATTAACCACAGAGAACACAGAGAATAATATTTTTTAATTTTAGATTTAAATGAATTTAAAACTAACGTTATTTTTTTAGATTACGAAATACACGAAAAAAATATGAAATAAAAATTTTTGTAATATATCAGTGGAATAATTTATTGTTCACAGTAACGCGGTCGTCTCGACCGCATCTTTAGGTGTTTTTTTGACAGGATTTTTAAATAATAAATTAAAAGAATCGCAATATATCAGGGAATTTTTGTTTTTTTGTAAATTACTTAATTCAAAATAGTTTACAACAAATTTCAGCGTCGACGCACGTTCACCCAATGACCAATATCGCCTTCGTTCTGAACCATTCCTTGCAGAGTGATATATGGCAGACGTTGTGCGAATCCAACGTGTAGGACTCTATTCCAACCGGTTTCGGACAACGCCGTTTCGCCATACAGTCAAGTTCAACGTAACATATTCATCAGTCATACTCTGTTTATACTCTGCCGGATTTTACTGAATACATCCCGTATTGTTGACGATTCTGATAAAGAAACTCCAATATCTTTGTCAACCGAACTGACGTATCCGCATTCTTGTATTAAATCAATAAACATCGTGAACATTCCGTCATCACCCATATATCTACTTTTCCAAGTGTTGTCGTCAATAAGAGATCGAACATCTAATTGCTCACAAGCGAGATTGTCAAAGTACAACGCCTCAACCATATCACCGCAATTAGTAATATAATTTCTTATTTCATTAATAATTGCAATGTCAGGTTGTTGATTTTTGTTACCTAATAGTAATACTTTGTACCGTTGCGATATTTTTTGAATGACAGATACCGGAGTGATTCCAATAATTGTGTGAACAACAACACGTTTACGAATATCATCGTGAATCTGTAAATTATCATCGATATCACCAACGCTAATCCCCAATCCATTAACAAAACGATGTAAAACAATTTCATCAATATATTGTTTGTTTTTTACGTAATCTTTTTGATGAATTGTTAAATTACAAACAACTTTCTTTGAACGCATGCGGCTTAAGAACGATTCTAATTGTGGATGTGCTAAAGGATTACCGCCGCCTATTGCTAATTCTGTACCTGCTTCTAATGTTTCCAATATGGGATGATTCAAATTCCCATGTTGCCCATTAGGATTACTATGTTCATAACAGAACCAACAATTATTACGACAATAATTTGTTATCTTAATATCAATACTTTCCGGTCTAACCGGCTGCGGCAGTTCATCGTCCGGGATATACCGTATTTTCGTACCGTCAGAACAAAGTATTACTGCTGTATTTCCATTTTTATAAAACATATTAACAGGTATTAATCGAGTTGTACCGCAAATCGCACATAACCTTCACGTTTACCAAAAGTATCCTCGATATCCGTATCACAAATACGCTCGCTATGTGTTACCGCAGACGAATCACTCAGTACGATTGATACAAATATTTCTCGAAACGGTAAAATTTCCAATACCAAGTCATACAAGATATAAAAGATAAGTTTTTCGGACAAAAACGATTGCTCTTCTTCTGTTGGTAATGCGTCCAATGGCCAATTCACACGTATATTGTACGGCTTCAAGAGAGAGTCGATTTTGCCCAACAACCAACGTCGCTTAGAGAATTTAGTCACGACTGCTGTCCAAACAAAATTCAAAAATTCACACTCGTTATAATTAAAAAGTTCCCATCCGTCATCATCATCATTCGATTTCTTTTTGGTAATCGCAACCAACTTGGGCGTAATGACTTTCTCTTCCGAAAACGGAAAAAGGATCGATTCGGGACTTTTCACCCACAACGCATGCGCAGACGACGAATTTGTCTCAAATGCGCCAAATCTAATTTGTAACATGTTTAACTCCTTGAGTTTTGAGGATTAAAAATAACACAATTCATGTTAATTGTGCTTTTGTTTCAATAACGCCATGTACCTTGAAAACATAAATAACGGTCTGTCGAAGTTTTGTAATATATCAATTGAATAATTTATTGTTTTCGGGAACGCGGTCGTTTCAACCGCATTTTTAGTTTTGTTTTTTTGACAGGATTACAGGATAGTGGTTAGTTCGCATGCGGAGATTAGCACGGATTCTAAAATTCAAATCACTATGGTTTCAAGTTTTGATTCTTTTAATTTATCATTAAAAAATCCTGTCAATCCTGTAATCCTGTTTATCCTGTCAAAAAATATTCCACTGATATATTATGGTTTTTTTTAATGAATAGTTTTTTTATATCACCGAGAAATTATTAGTACGCATGTATATTCAATCATTTATTTTTTGGTTATTTGATTGCGGTAAAATTCTGAAAAATATACGGCCGTTCTGAATCAAAATACTTTGTCCGACCGCTGGTTTGATTTGAGAACCTTCCAAAACTAAAATCGGTTGCGATAAATTAAAAATCGAATCTTGATCGCCAACAATATTAAATATCGGTTTATTGATATTATGCTCATCAATAACCTCTGAATAATTTGAATCCGGAGATTGAGCGAGAAAAAAAGTATCTGTTATTTCGTTACTTATTTCGTTGTTTTTCTGGTTTAAGACCGGTTGATTTACTGAGTCGATAAATAAAAGATTATCTGTCGAAGAGTATGAGTCGTCTTTGTCAAATATTTTTGTAATGGAAAATTGTTGATCATTTGGAATAGAAATATATTCGGAAGCCGGTATTAATTCTTGCCATCCGTATCGTGTTAAATTTATTTCTTCGGGTGAAGTTTGAGAGACCGGTTCTGAAAGCTGCGAGTAAACATCGACACTTTTATCCAATTGCTCAACTTTTTGACGTACTGCCAATTGTACAACTTGACCCATAAAATAATTTGTAAACGGATAAATAACCAAAGCAAGCAAAATACCAATAATCGCCGAAATCACAATTTGACGTAAAATTCTACTACGAACCGACAGCCGTTCCTCTGAAACAATTTGTTTAGATCGCCGACGAATCACACGTGCAGAATCAACAATAATATTATCGTTACAATTATTATCTTTCGTAATTGTATCGCAGACTTCCTGTTTCGATTTGTCTTTCTCGATTTGTGTAATTCTTTTTTGAACCGGCTCATTTTCTACTGAATTTTGTGTGTTATTCGTGTTGACCGTGTTGACCGTGTTATTTGCTGTGTTGTTTGTGTAATCTGTGTTGTGAATGTTGTCTGTACTTTCCGCAACTAGATTTTTTTCAATTGCAGTATCAAGACTGTGATTATTTTTATCGGACAAATCAGAATTAATTTTAGGTTGTTGAAATATCGTTTCAAGGAGATTATTTTTTTCAGAGTTATTGTTATTATTTGTTGAGTTGCAAGATTCAACATTAGGAAATATTCGCAAATTTTGGTTATTGGGATTATTGTTGTAATTGTCGTTTTGTGTAATCCAGATATTGTCGCATGTACGTTTTGCCAATTCGGGCGGCGGTTCAACGGAGTCTAATAAAATATCGAGAGGCGACAAATTTTTTTGTAATTTTGCGAGTTCGTTCCGCAATTTTGGTTGTTTTGTCAATTCGTGTTCTACTTTTACGGCTTCGTCGTCGTCTAACACGTTCATCAAATAACCTAATAACAATTCTTGCCCTACTACGATATCGCTCATTCGAATTACAAATTATTTTCAATTATATGTTTCGTACTAGAATTTCGGCGGCTCAAAGAACTATTCATTAAAAAGTCTGCTTTCTGATCTTTCCGACAAGCAGGCGAATCAAACCTAAAATTCAAGTAAGAGTAGTTTAAAAATTAACCGATTACCAATTAAGTTTTTTTTCGAGCAGCATATAAATTTTTATTCATAGAATTTATTTGTATCGAGATCATCAAGTACTATGACATTGTTTATTGAACCGGCTAGAGCGGGATTGTGCCATGTCCATACTACATTGCCCTTGTCATCAAATTCTACGAGTTGTATGCCTTTGTTACTATCGTTTGCTTTGTGACCTGTCCATGTTGCTGCAACTAAATTACCGTTTTTTAACGGTTGTAATTTAGCGAAAAATATGAATGTCAATCCTTTCGGAGCGGGTAAACCTCCCCACTTGCGGACTTCGGTATTTTCTTTGTTATATTCGGCTGCAAAACAACCGTATCCGCCTGAAACCAATAAATTACCGTCTGGTTTTTCCATCACGTGATAAATATGTTTCGCGCCCGGAACTCTAAATTCGCGTAGTATTTTACCTGTCAAATCTATTTCATTAACGCAATTGTCATCGCAACCGAATAAAATTGTTCCTCGTGAAGTTCGTTTTGCAATTCTAATAGATTGCTTGTTACTAACAGCCGGCAATTCATTTATTAATTTACCTTCTGTATCAAGTAAGAAAAATTGATATTTCCGCGATTGATTACATCCAAGAAGAGTTTTACCGTCGGGAAATCGGACTGCTGACATTGTTTGTTTATATTTCGGGTCGGAAACTTCACGTACAATTTCGCGTGTTTTCAAATTGTACTCACGAAATCCGCCTTTATCGGTCAATGCTACGAGAATTTTATGTTCACCGATAAGCTGCAAATCCCAGACGCCGCCGTCGGTCAATTTAATAACCCAATCGTTTTTCGGTTCGAATTGGTCAACGAACAAAATTTGTTTCCTAGATTCATCGAGCAGTAAAAATTTGTGTTTAATTGTCTCTTCGGCAGATAATGTCAGATTCGCAATACATACAAAAAAAAGTATCGTCAGAAAATGGATACTTATTACTGATAAATTTACACGTTTCATTTTTGTTGTTTTTGGTTAATTTTTATTTGACACAGATTAAACGGCTAGTTTTTTCATATATCGTGAAATAATTGAAATAATTATTTTTTCGTAATATATTATTTTCAGTGAAATTTTTTTCAAATGTTTCAAATTCATTTTTAACTAACTTTATTTTTCACTTTATTTTTCTGAACTAAACGATTATTCAAAAAACATCAAAAATCATTAAAAAAACTTATTAGCCAAAGAGACCGGCGCATATCAATCTTTATTAAAAAAACATTTTTTAATAAGATAATAAGGTTTTGTTTTTTGTTGATTCATTTCTGCTAGTTGTTTTGTTCAGAAAAATAAGGTTGAAAATAAGGTTAGTTTTAAAATTCATCACCTTAAAAAAAGTTGAAAACGAAAATTTCACAGATATATTACGTTTAGTTTTCAGTTTGCAGGTGTTTTCTGTGCTGCTGATAAACTACTGAAATTTATAGTGTGAATTATACATGAATCGGAGTAATTGAAATATCAATTATTATTTTTTGCGGTGTCTTATTCTTGATCGCATGCGTCGTTTTTTTCTTCCGATTTTACGTCTTCCTTTTCCTGTTTTTTTTGTTCCCACAACAGGTCTCCATAAGTTTGGTTAAATTAATTTTGAGTTACTTTGTTACTTTCGATTTAGACAAATTGCCGTGCCGTATTAAAGTTGAGAGTTAAGTTTTGTTATAGTTATAGTAAGACAATTTGTATTTTAATCTATCTAAAACTTTCAAAAATTTTTTTTGTTTTTGTAGAATTATATCTACTGAGTAAAAAATTTTGTCAGCATTTTGATAGATTGAGATTGTCGGGGTTCGAACCCGAGACCTACGGATTAAAAGTCCGTTGCTCTACCAACTGAGCTACAATCTCCTGAATTTTCCTTTAGCAAACTTATATTTTTTTTGCAACTTTTTGTATATCGATTACAAGTTTGAATCAAAAGGGACAGATATGATACCTGCAATTCACATTTCGTCAAGGGACACCTATCAACTTGATTTCAAAAAACAAAAAATCTTCTTGCGGGCGGTTATTTTTTTATGGTTCGAGTTATTAGTGTTCTATTAAAGTTATAAAAATTGTGTATTAATTGTAATATATTAGAATGTTTTTCGACATGACAATCGCAGACAATAACAAAAAAAGAATAGAGACATAATGTATTTGTGTTTTTATTTTGATCTATTTGATTAGTTATGTAGGAACATTTGTTATAATTCTTTTTCGTTTTTTTTCGGGGCGGATATAAATTTAATATCAAATAAAAAAAATCAACGGAATATATTATTTTCGTTTTACTAAAATGCAAACACAGATAAAAGACAATAAAAATAATTTAGACAAATCACCGGAGCGGGTTAAATGTATGTTTAGTTCGATTGCTCCTTGGTATGATTTTTTAAATCATTTTTTATCGTTAGGGATAGATTGTTATTGGCGGCGCAGAGTTGTGAATTTGATATTTTCGGAATTACAAGAGAGCGGCGGAATAGACTCGATACTAGATGTTTGTTGCGGCACGGGAGATTTGATTCGTGAATTTATAAAAAGGAGCAAATCAAATTGTGAAATTACGGGAATAGATTTTTCGGAGAAAATGATAGAACTTGCGTGTAAAAAGTTACCAAAGATTTCAGATAAATTAATTGTTGGCGACGCAACAGAATTACCGTTTAAGAGTGAAAATTTTAGAGTTGTTTCGTGTGCGTTTGGGTTACGCAATATTAGTGAAATGGAACGCGGGTTGGAAGAAATGATTAGAGTTTGCAAATTAGATGGTATTGTTGCGATATTAGAATTTTCAATGCCGCGAAATTATTTTGTTAGATGTTTATATAAATTTTATTTTGCCGATATATTGCCGTTAGTAGGAAATTTTTTCGCGGGGGCTCGTACTAACGCATACAATTATTTACCGCAGAGTGTATTAAATTTCGACACGCCTCAAAGTATAAGCAGCAGAATGCAGCGATTAGGTCTTGATGATATAAAAATTGTCCCAATGACTTTTGGAATAGTAAATTTAATCTATGGAAAAAAAATTTGACAAATCGTAATAAATTGTGAAATATTTATTTTTGTAATATATCAGTGGAATATTTTTTTTGACAGGATAAACAGGATTACAGGATTTACAGGATAATAGTTAGTTCGTATGCGAAAATTATCACGGATTCTAAGTTCAAATCACTAACAACTAATTGATGGTTTCAAGTTTTGATTCTTTTAATTTGTCATTTAAAAATCCTGTAATCCTGTCAAAAAAACAAAACTAAAGATGCGGTCGAGACGACCGCGTTCCCGAAAAAAATAAATTATTCCACTGATATATTACAAAAACTTCTACTCGATACTAGAAAGAAATAATTTTTTTGGTAATATATCAGCAGTCTTTTTGAGATTACGAAATTCACAAAATTACGAAATTCACAAAAATGATCTAAAAATGATCTAAAAAATTTTTCGCGCTTTTCGTGCTTTTCGTTTAATTTCGTGCGGTTCGTGTTAAAAAAAATTAAAACAAAAATGTCAAAATTAGATGTTTCTGTCCAAAATATTCCTGTAATTTTAACCTCTAACTAAATACTTATAAAAATTATGAAAATACAAATAACTTTTTTTGTTTTTCCGCTTACATTATTCGTTACACTAATTTGTTTGATAGAATTTACTTCGGCACAGTCTGCTGCACCAGTCTTGAAACGAGTTAATGTTGCACATCGCGGAGCTTCATATCTTGCACCAGAGAATACTCTTACAGCTTATCGAATCGCCATCTCTGCCGGTGCCGACGGAGCTGAATGCGATGTGTATAAAACCGCCGACGATATACTCGTTTTATCTCACGATAAATCAACAAAAAGAACAATGGGCGGTAAAAATCTGGATATCACAAAATTGAAATTCAACGAAATACAAAAACTCGACGCCGGAAACTGGAAAGGAAAACAATTCAAAAACGAAAAAGTACCAACTCTCGACGAATATCTCGAAATCCTAAAAAATACAAAATGCTCACCAATTGTCGAAATCAAAATGGAACAAATAGAAAAACTAGTTCTCGAATCAATAAAAAAACAAAATATGATTAAAGATACCGTAATTATTGCTTTTTCTGAAAATGTCATTAAAGAAATACGACGATTAGAACCAAATATCTGTGTCGCTTGGCTGTACAACGAAAATCCAAACTCTAAAGAAACCCCAGACGAAAACACAAACCGCTTAGCTGATTTCTTATTGAAAAAATGTAAAGAACTCGACATAAATATTCTCGACTTGGGACATACAATGCTTTCACAAAAGTTGATAAAAAAACTAAAAGAATCAGGAATACATGTTTGGTGCTGGACTGTAAACGATCCAAAAAGAATGAAAATTCTACTAGATTGGGGAGTCGAAAGCATCACAACCGATAGACCCGAATTACTACACGAAATACTAAAAGAAAAATCCGTAATAAATCAGTGAAATTTTTCAAATTTTTTTAGAATATCCTTATCGGCTGCTATATGTTTCTGCACTTTTTAGTAACTCTTCAATTTGTAGATTTAACATTCTTATTCCACTGTTCATTGGATTTTTTTGATTCGTATAATTGAAAATTAACCAACGATCATCAGACGTAATCTCAACATTCGTTATCGGTAATAAACGATTTCTAATTAAAATAGTATTCTTTACATCAAACTTGCCATTCTCTCCAATACCCCATAATCTCAAACTAGAATCTCCGCCCAACGAAATTAACATTTTGCCGTCTCGTGTCAATAATAATTTTCTCACCGACCCTTGCTCAGTCTGAATCACAATCGGTTCTTCAACCGCTGCACTATCAAATTTTTTTACCGGAATCTTCCAAATACGTACCGTTTTGTCAAAACTCCCAGACACTAAATACTCGCCCGATCTATCCGCAACTAACGAACTCACCCAACCAATATGTCCCCGTAATTCAAGAGATTGAGACACACTTTTCTGTCCCGATAAACGCCACACACGAATCGTATTGTCCTGACTCCCCGTTGCTATCCATCCGCCCTTCACCGAAAAACTTACCGTCATAATACCAGATTGATGCCCCTTCAATACAGTCTGCTCCGCACCAGGTAACATACTCTTCAAATTATAAACCCGCGCCGTCGCATCATCACTGCCCGTTACAAGCCATCCTGAATCCTCACTAATTCGTATCACCCGAACCGGCTTACTATGACCACGCAAAATTACCGGCTCAACTTCATAACTCGTACTCGCTATATCTTGCTTGACATCTTGCTTGATATCTTGCTTGACATTCTGCTTGACCAAATCTAAATCCCACAACCACACTGCACCCGAACCATTCACTCCCGAAATTTCACTATAACTCGATTCTCTTAAACTCGATTCTCTATACCCCGATTCTCTTACATCTTGAACTCGACCTTGTCCAACACTTTGACCGCCCCCGCCAATAATTCCACTCACAACCAACCATCGACCATCCGGCGAAATCTGAACATCCGCCGGATTCAATACCTTGCCCCGCAACACTACAACCGAACGCTCCGGCTCCGACGATTCCATGTTCCACACTCGAACTAATCCATCAATTCCAACCCCGACAGCAAATCGAAAATCCGGCGTAAACACTAACTTTATAATCCCTAAACCGCCCGAATCTAACTTAAATCCGCCAAGCGTACGCTTCGACCGAAATATATCCCAAATCCAAACCGTATTGTCATCACAACGACACCAAAGCCATTGACCATCCGAACTAATTGCCATACTTTCAACTCGCGGAATATTCTCAACCAACGCCTCGCCCCATCGTTGCATTACATACGCACGTCCCAAAATCCATTTCGCCTCCAATGGAACATCTTGCCCCAACTCCCAATACTGCTTGATCGCCTGAATCACAATACGTAAACTACGCTCCGGTGAAATTACCGAAAGCCGATTACCCTCAAATAACTGTTCCTTCGCACGCTCCAACCGCTTCTCATAAGATAACTCAATGTATTCCTCTTCCGTTTCAACTTCGTCAACATAATTGTCTTTATTAGCATAAATATCGTTGATACTGTTAATATCATTATCAATATCATTGGTCTTGTTGTTTTTATCTTCGTTCTTGTTCTCGTTCTTGTTTTTGCCAACAATATTTTCACTAGTGTTTACAGCTAACAAATCTAAATCTTGTTTCTTATCTTTATCTGGAGATTTATTATTCTCTGGTAAACTAGGTATCTCTGATTGAGGTATCTCTGATTGAGGCATTTCTGATTGGCAAGGAATGTCAATAAACGAAAAAAAATTACTTATTTCACTATCGTAATTATCATCATCATTCTCACGCTCACTATCATTATCACTATCATTCTCATTATCATTATCATCTCTTGGTGAAATTGTTTTGTTTATAATCGGATCAATTTCGTTTGGATTCTGATTCTGATTTTGATTTTGATCATTCTGATTTTTAATCAATACATCTGGAAGAACCGTTTTGTTTTCGCCGTTATTATTGGTTGATTTCGACTCAACAGAATTTACACTAATAGAATTATTTTCACGAAAAGACATCAGCTGTTGTGTCTGAATATTAGCCGGCGAAACGGATTCGGGCAAATCAGAATTTATCATTTTTGTCGAGTTATTTTCATCAATCGTAATGTTTGTATTATCATCCCAATTTATATTCGCAACCATAGAAGATATTACTACTGGTAACATTATCAGCGCGATAATTTGCACGGAAACTGCAACCGCTAAAATTCCTAATCGTTTACTCAATCTATAGTGTTTACTTGCGGCAAATGCAGAATTATCGTTACAATAATTGTTTTGATTCTGATTTGTCTGATTTGCAGTTGCGGCTTCGGAATCAAGATAATTATTTTCTATGAGATTATTATCTTGTTTAGTATTTTCTGTAACGATAATATTTTCACCGGATTTTAGTTGTTCTGTAAGGATATTATTTTCAGTGAAAGAGTCCAATTCAGGAAGCATAACTAGCGGTACATTGGGATTAAGTATATTATCGTCTGAATTAATTTCGACCGAAGAGCAAGTAAATTCAGCACCGCACGACGGACACCATGCGGGACGCACGCCTTCCGCTACAAGAATCGCAAAAGGAAATCCGCATATTTGACATTGAACCGAAATATTATTACGTGATGAAAACATGTTGATTTAACTTGCTTTTTTCAATTTGAAAATTGTTTGATCGTTTGAAGGCGTTGTATTGTGTGAATTTATCTCTGTTGGAAATTTTATTAACTTGCTTTCATTTGAATTTTCGTTTCGCGCTGTTTGCTTATTGTTTGGAAAGCAAGCTTTAACGCTTTCGTATTGTCGCGATTCATCATATTTTCGCGATTCATAGTATGGCGAATATAAGATCGTTTGTCCGGTTTGATTGACATATTGTTCTTTACTGATTTCGTTACTTATACAATTACTTTGTATGCGGAATCTGCGTAAGAATTTGTCGAGATCGATGTTGACTGATTCGAATAATTCGTTCCAGTTTTGTTCAATTCTTTTTCGATAAATTTTAATTGACGGGTGCCAAAGCGATTCGGGTTTACCTAGATTCCATCTCCAATCTGATCCTGAAGGTAATAGCAGCCAAGTCCGAACTCCTAATGCACCGGCGAGATGTGCGATGTATCCGGGCGGAGTTATCACGAGGTCAAGAGCTGTCAACATTGCTGCCATTGAATCGAGGTCGTATTGAAATATTTCGTTGAAACGGTGTAATCGAATAGATACATTTCGACTGTATGTATCGAAATCTTTTTGTCCTGATCCGTTTTGTAGATTGATCCATGCGGCGTCGCCTTGATGTTTCAACATGATATTTTTTAATTCACAAAGCGGCGCCGTACATTGGCGAGGTGATTCAGATGTCCAGCAGCCTTTCCATAGTATTCCGATTTTCGGCATGTTGCCAATACTTGCTAATCTATCCAACCAGTTATTGACTTTGTCCCGATCCGGAACAAGGTACGCTTTTCGTAACGGAAAATCGTCGTAACTCTTCCTGAAGAATCGCGGCAAACTGCCAAACGCAACTTGTTCGTCAAGCTCAATTCCCCAAACATTATTGTTACGAATATTCTGAATCGTATTTTTATCACCAATTGTATTTTTATCACCAATCGTATTTTTATCACAAAATGAATTGGTGCAATTTACGTTATCGGTAGAAATTATAGGTTCACCGATATTTTTATATGTACTTTCAACAATTACAGCACGCGGAAAAGAACGTTTGAATAATTGATGTAACGACGATTCACATTCAATTACACAATGTTCGGTTTCATTGATTAAATCGGGCAGACAAGAAGCAAACATGATTTCCGAAGCAATACTGTCTTCGGCGTAAGCGAGAATAGTTTTTGTTCTTTGTGATGAATCATGCGGTTCATTTTTTTGACGATTCCATTGAGGTAACAAGTGAGTTGACCAAGTTCCGAGTTCGGAGGCAAAACGAAATTCCATCGCATCCCATCCTGCTTCGAGATTTTGTACAGCAAGTAAAGATTTTCCGTAATTTCGCACTGCTTGCGGCCATTCGTTACCGATTTGTAGTAGTCGTTGATAATACGGCAATGATTCGTTAAACATTTCAGCTTTTCGTAAAACTTCGGCGATATAAAAGCAAGCGTCGGGAGAAGCGGTATCGAGTTGTATTGCGTTTTTTAATGCGTTTAATGTTTCGTTAAATTTATTTTGATTGAAGTCGGTTTGATTATTTTTATGTTTGAGATTTGGTTCAGACTTTGGTTCAGACTTTGTTTCAGACTTTGTTTCAGATACAGCGAGTGCAATTATTTCGGGTGATTCTTTTGTGTAAGTTTCGTTTATTTGATCTTTGAAAAATCCGCCGAGAGAGAGGATATAACCTAGTGTGAGCCATGCGGATGCGTTTTGCGGTTGTAGTTCAGTAAGTAATCGGAAGCAACCGATAGCTTCGTCGAACTGTTCAATTTCGAAATGCAGTTGACCGAGATTGAGTATTATTTCAGGAGAGTTTGGGAGAATTGAGTAAGCTCGTTGTAAAGTTTCGACAGCGTCTTTTTTATTTCCGATAGAGCGTAATGCGGTTCCGAGATGTAGTAAGATTGCAGCTTTATCTATGTTAGTTAAATTTGTGTTATTTAGTTCTGTGTTTGAGTAGATTTCTGTTTGCGGGCAATTTTCGAGTGCTTTGATAAAGAAGTTAATAGCTTCTTTTGAATCACCGAGTTGGCAGTGAATCAATCCCATACCGTCGAGTGCATGAAGATTATGAGGTTCAAAGTTGAGGAGTTCTTTGAATCGGTGTTCAGCTTGTTTGACATCGCCATTTCTCAATGCCGTTTGAGCGGCGGTTAAGGTCTGATGTGAGTTGTTATATTTCATTTTTTTAGTGGAATTGAATTTGAAATTTCTTTCAAATTAAAGTTTATTAATTTCATGTTATTGATTTATTGAAAAGCAAATACTGAAATTTCGAGTAAGAATAGTTTAAAATTATTCTACTGATATATTACAAAATTTTTTTCACCGATTATTACTGCAAAGCATTGAAAATATGTGTATTACGTAGATTTTTCCAATTTAACCGATTATATTTTTAGATTTTGTGTAAAGTAATTAATTCCGTTATCGTCAATATATTCGTAAGAATTGACATAATCCGCAAAAATTACCACAGAGATTTTTTAGTTTTTTTATTAACTACAGAAAACACAGAGAAAATTTTAAAACACAAAACACCCGAAAAAAAACGAAACACAAAAAAAAATGAAAGAAAAATTTTTTGTAATATATCAGTGAAATATCTTTAACTCAAAATAAAAACACAAGATATTGCGGATCTACTTTGATGATTGTTTTGGTTTCAACGCGATTGCATATATTTCACTGAAAAATTTCATTTATAGATTACAAAAAAAATTTTTTGCTCACGGATAAATAAGAGAACAACTTAAAATAATCAACAATTGATTACTTCGTATTATTCGTATTATTCATACTTTTGAATAGTAATTCGATCTCTTTTAAATTCAAAGCACGATTCCAAATACGGAGTTCGTCAATATCGGCATTTAATTGGGATTTACAATCTCCCGTTCCGTCTTGACCAATATTCCACGACAACTCTGTATTAATTTCACCATCCAATCGACCTAAATACTTGCCTAAATTTTCTCCAATTAGACTTTCACTACAGAAAAATAATCGCCCATCTGAACCTCCCGCAAACAGTGTTGCATTGCCGCCTCTGTCAACCGTTACCGCACAAAAATACCATTCACCCAAAGTAAGAAAAATCTGTTTTACATCAACACGAACTCCATCACCATCGGCAATATTAAATCCAATAACATTTCCATTATTCGATGATAAAGAATCAACAAAAAAACAAAATCCGCGATTTCGGCCAGATGACCAATCCTTGTTGCTAATAAAAACCGGATCAGATTTCTGAACCATTGGTAACCGAACCCAAAACACAATAGAAAAATTTTCATCCGCCCCAAATTTTAACGCCTTCGGCTTGTTAAGCGTTACATATTGCGGTTGACCACTTTGCCGAATCTCAAGATAACCATTTCGCTTCCCCCCTGATGAATTTATCACCGCTCCGCGATTTTCAGCAGTAATCAATAACAAGTCAGATTTTTTCGGAACCTCATTTTTCAAATTGCCGTCAAAAGGAAAATAAACAAGAAGACCGTCATCAATCGATTTGTTTGATTCCAAAACCTCTTGCCCCTTTCCGCTAAATCCCCGAACCGAACCGTCAAGCAAACCCTCCTCTTTCATCTTCGTAACGTCAAATCCAAAATGATCCAAAACCGTCACCGCAACATCCGCACAACACGGCTGACCCCGCATCTCCCCCTGAACAACTCCTTTACCCGAAATCATCAGCGGAATTGTATAATTCTCAGAACGCATCGCTCCATGTCCGTTAATCCAACCGCCATGATCCGATGTAATAATAATCAACCAATCTTCATTTACAAAATTCTGCCGTCTTTTAATCGTATCAAGCAATTTCCCAAACCAACCATCTATTTCCTCAATCGTTTTGATGTAATCATTATGTTTTGTACCGGGAAGACAAAAACCGCCGCTATGACCAACAACATCCGGTTTGTCAATATACCAGAGTATCGCATCAATATCAGTTCCTTTTTTCCAATCGCCCATTTCAAAAGTACCATCCAGAATAGAAAGAATCTGTTGCGAATGTGCTTTATCGTCTCCTTGCAACGCCAAATTACAATGATTATTTTCCGACACGAGTATTTTATCAGGTTTCCAATTGTACAAAAAAGCTGTTTCTTTTTCAGGAAATTTCGTTTTAATTCTGGTCAGATAATTTTTGTATGTTGCGCTGGCATTTTTTTCGTTATAGTTTTTGTACAAATTATTGTTTGGAACTTGCGTTTTTCCAGTAGTTACACCAGTTGCAATTGCGGCATGATTGGGACCGCTAATCGTCGGAGCATCCTTAATCGTATGAGCCGCCAACGACCAAGCTCCTCGATAACCTTCCGCCCACGAACCATCACAAATCGAATCGAAATTCGGTGTCTTTGCCATCAACATGACATCTGCTCTTGCACCGTCAAGCATAATAGTCAACGATTTGGGTTTATCTTTTGCGTAAAGCAATTGTGCTGTCAAAAGCAACACAAACATTGTCAAGATAATGTATTTATTCATCATCAATCAGACTTCCTAAAAAAATTGTTATTGGATAATATTCAAATGACAATATTCAAATAATATGTCATATCAGCAAAAAATAACATAGATGTCTCATCCGCATAAAATTAATCTCACACAAAACTATAAATTAATTATTTATATTTATGTATGATTATTTATGATTATTTATGCAGATGAACCATCCGTTATCTTTTCAAATTCTATTTAGAGATTTACGTTTTTTGAAGTTTCTGTTTTCAGATTTCAAAAAACGATTTTAATTGTAACTCTTTACGATTGGCAGCAATTTACAAAGTCCATGGTTCTCGTAATGGGCGTGAAATCATTTTTGATTGTTCTGCAGTAGGATTGATCAGTTTCATGTTGACCGGATCCCATTTTACAACCGATTTTGTACGAACCGCAATATTACAAAGATGACTTATATTATCGCTGCGAACAGCGTCTTTTAATGTTGACGTTGGTGCGGTTCGTGTTTTTACGCCGTTTATGAAATCTGCGTAATGATTTTGTTTTGCTTTGAAAATTTGTGTAGTATTGTCGTCGATTGGAGTTTTCAAGAGTTCAGGATTACTTGCGGAAGTTCCGTTACGCCGTACTTCTATCCATCCGTGTTCACCGATAAATCTTGTTCTGTCGCTGCCGTGTTTGAAAATGAGATTGACTTCACCGAGTTTGATTTTCATGTTCCAATTATAAATGGTGTCGTATAATCCTTCGGTTGGAATTATGCCGGTTCCTTCAACGTTAATTGTTCCTGACAGGTCGGCATCGCAGCCCCAGACCATAATATCAAGCGGATGCGATCCCCAGCCTCCCAGATAACCAATTGATTGATCGTAAATTAAATATGTTCCGTTCGGTTTGCAACGGTCGTGTGTGTATGGTTTTTTCGGTGCTGGACCGAGCCACATTTCATAACCGTCTTCACCAAGATCAGGCGGAATTGGAACTTCAGCTGTCGAACCGCCGGCACCGCCGTTGGGTGCGTCAACTTCAATTGTGTGAATCTTACCGAGAATCCCCTTGCGAACCAACGTACAACCAAGCCAACAGTTAGATTGACCTCGCTGTTGCGTGCCGTATTGAAAAATCTGCTTATTTTCGGCAAAAACTTTTTGACACAATAAATTTTGCTCAATAGATAAACTAAGCGGTTTTTCTAAATAAACACTTTTTTTCGACCGTGCCGCCATAACTGCAATAGGAACATGCCAGTGATCAGGTACAGCAATCACAACGCAATCAATATCATCGCGAGCGAGTAAGTCGCGAAAATCATGATAGGCTTTGCCTTTACAAGCAGCCGCATGACCCTCACGCCGACTTTTAAAACAGTCCGCAACCGCAACACTATGAGCTTCCTTAACTCGCTGAATAGAACGGAAAAGATGACCGCCCTGATTTCCAACTCCAATATGACCGACTGTTATACGTTCACTCGGAGGAAGTGTTTTTTCATCTTGACCGAAAACAGTATTCGGTATAATCATTGGTGCGCCAATCGCAGCTGTTGTTGTTCCAGCTGTAACTTTCAAAAAATCACGCCGCGAAAATTGCCGTTTTTCTTTCATTAGTTTTCTCCTTTATGGAAATATGGTGAAAGGTAATATACGGATCATATTACTTTTCATACCGTGAAATTTGGTTTAATTTTGTTGTAACATGAAATGAACAAATGAAAAAATTCTGTATAAACATTATGCAGTCTGTATTTATTTTTTCCAATGTCATATCAACAAAATTGACAGGCATGAATCGTAGTCAATTTATGTCTTGTTGTCAATATTGTTAATACGATAATTGAAAAAAAAGAGACGCAAGGCATTGTGTCTCTATATTTCAGTTTTATTTTTTGTAACGAAAAAGGTAACAAACGGCAAATTTTGTAAAGACACAATGCCTTGCGTCTTTCTGTAAAGACACAAGGTATTGTTGTGTCTCTACAGACTTTTTCGTTCTGTTATTTTTCATTGATCTAAATTCAGATCAATTTTGTTTGTTCCGCGTGATAATGTAAACGGTTTGAGTTTACTTTGAACTTCAGGCGGTAATGCCGGTTGGAAAGATTGACTTGTCCGTCCGTCTTCTCCTGTTACTTCAATTTCGGTAAATTTCTCGACCATAATTTGCACGTTACCGGGCATTGGTCCTTCACTTTTCGGAATTGAATATTTTCCATAAGTGTCTGTTTTGGCTCCAGCGTCGGGTCCTGCTTCGGGACGGATTATTACTGTCGCATCCGTTACCGGTTTACCTTGAAACGTTACAGTTCCTTCCACAGCACAGCGTTCTACGCCTTGCTGCTGACAACCGGAAAGAAACAAACAAATCAAAATCGATAATGTGATTAAAGTAGATGTTTTCATAGTTAATTTTTTAAAGTTAAATGTTAAATGTTAAAGTTAAATGTTAAGTAATATATCAGTGGAATTTCTCAACGGTTTCAAGTTTGTAACTCAAAAAAAGTTGAAAGACAAATATTCCGCCGATATATTACAATGTTAAATTTTAAATCTTAAATTTTAAATCTTAAATTTTAAATCTTAAATTTTAAATTTTAAATCTTAAATCTTAAATCTAAAAGTTACGGGATTGAAATAGGGTTTCCGTCTTTACGGTCGCCGAGAAAACGCCAAACGGTTGCATTTATTGTTTCTGAAATGAAACGTCCTGAAGCGTCAGCCAAAGTGACATTCACACCGCCCGGATGTTTGCTTGCTGCACAACTGTGCGACGGACATTCACTGCCGCTATTTGGTATTTTCGTATTTGGCTGATAACTGGTCGAAAAACAAATATCGCCGACTGCATGAGGAATACCGGGACCGAACCAAGGTGCCGGAAAACGTTTGCCAATTGTATTATTGATTAATGAACCGTCTTTTTCAGAAATCATCAGAGTATTTGATGTTCCATCTTCGATACCGTTTATACCGGGTTGAAAACCTTCTTGATTTTCAAAGTTTGGATGTCCTTGAAAAAACAGTCCGCCATAATCACCGTCATTGCAGTTGGCTTGTTTTGTCGTAAGCGTTAAATAACGATTACTGTCGAAAGTATCGCCGGTATTCCAAGTGCTGGTACTAGCGCTGCCGCAAACATCGCGTCTTTCGGATTTTCCGACACGCCATGGTCCCATTAAACCGACGTAATTACCCTTTGCCAATTTGTATCTTTGCGGCTCTTCGTTGAGAATAGGTTCGCGTGTACAAGACGGGCAAATCCAAACTTCCATAACAGTTCCGACAATATCGGCACCGACAATAGAAATCGGGCTTGCATTCCAGTCGGTAACAAGATTTGATCCCCAACCGGCACTCGTATATCTCTGCACAATTGCTTCATACAAAGGGACATTTTCCATAAACGGCAATATCCGCGTTCCCCAACCGATTGCTCCTTGCGACGGATTGGTACTCATTGCTGTTGTATGCCATTGCGATTTGTTGCCTGGATTGTATCCCATCGTTACACCGCACGGAAATTTTTTGTGTATGTCCAAAAAATTGTGCAGTGCGATTCCGATTTGTCTTTGGTGACTGGAACACTGCATTCGTCTTGCTGCTTCCCGCGCGGCTTGAATTGCCGGTAACAAAAGCGCAATTAACAAACCAATAATCGCAATCACCACTAAAAGCTCAACAAGAGTAAAACCCAATGGCATAAAACGATTAGGTGTTGAAAAGTTTGCAAAGAACGAAAATTCTTTGCTATTCTTTCTTAACTGTTTGTTCCGAACATTTCTTTCTTTCTTGCACACACTGTTTATCATTGGATTTATCAGCGTGCTTTTTGTAGATTTCAAGAAATTCATTACAAAATTTTTCATCGTGATGTTCCTTATTTATAAAGGGTTCTTAAAAAATGGCAGTGAAACGTTGCCGCTTTACGGTACGGCAAAAAATAACATTTCACGCCGTCAGTCTTTTCTTAAAAAAGTTACATTAAATTAAATACTAAAAAACGATTTATCTCTAAACGTTAAAAGGAAATGTACGAAGTTTAAGCGTTAACTGCAGTAATTGCGCAAGCTCATCACTACAGTTATTTTTTATTACGGGACTGTAATAGCAACGCCATCTTCGCGGTCTCCGAGAAAACGCCAGACTCTTGCGTTTATGCTGTCTGAAAAGAAGTGTACAGAGGCATCTGCGAGAGTTGCATTTACACCGCCCGGATGCTTACTTGCTGCACAACTGTGCGACGGGTAGTCGCCGCTGTTTGGTGTTTTGATATTCGGCATATAATAGGTCGAAAAAGTAACATCATTGATCGCTTGAGGAATACCGGGACCAAACCAAGGACCAGGAAAACGCTGTCCGACTGCGGCGTTGACTAATCCGCCGTCTCGTTCCGAAACCATTAACGTATTTGATGTACCGTCGCCGATACTATTCAGACCGGGCTGAAAACCATGTTGATTTTCAAATCGCGGATGTCCCTGAAAAAACAGACCGCCGTAATCACCGTTATTGCAATTGGCGTGCTTTGCCGTAAGCGTTAAATAACGATTACTGTCGAAAGAATCGCCGGTATTCCAAGTGCTGGTACTCCAACCTGAGCAAACATCGCGTCTTTCGGATCTTCCTAGCCGCCGCGGTCCGATCAAACCGACGTAATTTCCTTTCGCCAATTTGTGTACCTGATTGCCGACAATTGGATTAGGTCCGCTGCAAGACGGACAAACCCAAGTAGATATGTTCGTTCCGACAATATCTGCTCCGACAATCTGAATCGGTCTTGCGTTCCAATCGGTAATAAGATCTGATCCCCAACCGGCAGCAGCAAATTTTTGCACGATATTGTCAAGCAACGGAGCATTTTCAATAAATGGTAATACTCGTACTCCCCAGCCGATTGCTCCTTGCGCCGAACTGGTACTCATTTCTGTTGTATGCCATTGCGATTTGTCGTTTGGATTGTATCCCATTGTTACGCCGCACGGAAATTTTTTATGAATATCCAAAAAGTTGTGCAAGGCGATACCAATTTGTCTTTGGTTGTTGGAACATTGCGACCGGCGTGCAGCTTCACGGGCAGCTTGAACAGCAGGTAACAGAAGTGCGATTAATATTCCGATAATCGCAATCACCACAAGAAGTTCGACTAATGTAAAGCCGAAAGGTGAAGAACGAAAAAGAGTAGAAAATTTTAACGAATAACATTGAAAAACCGAAGTCTTTACGCGATTCGTTTTTATTTGTCAATTCCATTTGCCCCCCCCCCCCCCTGCCTGCGCAGCCTACCCATTTTAACATTTGACATTTTGCAAACAGTTTTACAAAAAAATCAAGCAAACAATTTACTAAATTTTTCATTGTCATACTCCTTATTTTACAAGGTTATACTGATAATAATTGCGATCCGCATACCGCAAACAAACGGTAAAAAAACGAATCGCAAACAAACTTGTTTCACAGTTTACAATAATCTGAATTAACTGTCAACAAATATTAATTTTTTTTAAGAAAAAAAACCTTGTACCGTTATTCAGATGCGTTATAAACTGATCTTACTTGCAATCTCACTTGAAAATTCTTTTTTCGTTACAAAAAATAAAATTGAATATTATTATGTATCGTCATTTGAATTGATGTTAAAAAACGAAAATTCAAGTAAGCGCAAATTATTTCAAAGCTCCTTCCGTAAACTAAAGCATACGGTTAATAAAGTTTTTTGGTGAATAGTCCCTAGCGGGACTTCTTGATAGTTATCTCTTTTTCGTGTATTTCGTGCGTTAAAAATTACAAAAATTTGAAAACAATTATTCCGCTGATATATTACATAAAATTTATTTTTTAGAATAAACACAGTTATCTCAACCGCATTTTTCGACATTTATAAATCAGAAATTCATAATAGACAGAAAACTCTTTACCCCCCTATTGACTTGGAGTCAACTCCAACAGGTAGAATAATAACTCTCAAAAAAATTATAACTCTCAAAAAATTATTATTATCGTTTGTTGCATTGAA
>JAITKS010000164.1 GCA_031278315.1 Planctomycetaceae bacterium
CGCGGTCGTCTCGACCGCATCTTTAGGCGTTTTTTGTACAAAAAAGATGCAGGCGGGACGCCTGCGTTCCCGGCTAAAATATTTTTTAGTAATTCACTTAAATTTAAAATTACAATCTCTCTGTGTTCTCTGTGGTTAATAAAACAATTATTCCACAGATCTATTACAATAAACGAAAAATTTTTATTTCATATTTTTTTCGTCTATTCAAATTTTTCGTCTATTTAGTTTTTTCGTGCAGTTCGTATTCTCAAAAAAAATCATCACTCTCTGAAATTTTCGTGTGTGTGTTTCTCTCTCTCTCTCTGCTGTAAAAAATGAAATTGAGTTTTTAGAAGTGTCCTATAATTCTTTATCCAAAATTTTTATTATTTTCTCATCTTGACGTAAAATATGAGCAACATCCGGATGCGCGAAAATTCTTACTCTTTTTGCGTAATCATCAAATTGTTCTTTTGCCATTGCTCTTACTACAGGTGAAATTTCTTCAAGCGGTTTGTATTTTTTTTCTTTTGCAAAATACACATCGATTTTAATTTCAATTTCACGTTCAACTGGCGGAGCATCAATCAATATTGGCAATTTATTCAACCATTTTGTTTCTAAAATATTCCCGCTAATTCGATTTGCGATATTACACAAATATTTGTACGGTTTGCCCGCTAATTTACGATAAATCTCCGGCTGCTCCATGATTCCAAATTGTGCTACACGCTTATACAGCATTCGGCGTGAACCTAATAATCCTTCCGCAAGCCAATCTGCATTTGATCCCTTTGCACTGGATTTTATCGAATGAATAAATTCTGATTCTGTCATTTTATACAAATTTTCAAATTCAATTTTTCCGTTATCCAATAGCTCACAAAATAAACGCTGAAACATCGCCGACGCAGAACGAACGGCATGATGCCAATAAACTTCACTGAACATAACATATCTTGCAAAAATCATTAATTCAGCTGCCGTTTTACCCTTTTCTGTAATTGCTAATCCGTCGCCGGTCTCGTTTACGTAAAGGCTTCCAATCAAACGCTCATAATCCAGATTACGGCCATAAGGAACACCGGCATGAAGGCTGTCACGATAAAGATAATCCATTTTATCGATGTCAATCGGACCAGAGAGTATATCAGACAAAAATTTCAATGATAAATTTTGATTTACACAACTTGATCGATTTACATGATTATAATCCGTTTCTGTTTTGATGCTTGTTTGCTTATTAAGAAGTCTGAAAATTTCTTCTGGTTCAATATTCCAATCTTTGCGTAAAAGATTGGATATTTCATTACACGACAAATATCTTGCAGCAAGCGATTCATGCGATTCTATACAGTCCAACGACATGTCTTCAACCAAATGACAAAACGGCCAATGACCAATATCATGTAAAAGAGCAGATACAATTAATAACTCTGCATCATGCTGAGTTACTAATTTTGCGAACGCTTGTAAATGTTCGAGACGCCGAATAAACAACAAAGCTAAACGATAAACTCCAAGCGAATGTTCAAATCGCGTATGACATGCTGCCGGATAAACTAACGACACAAAACCAACTTGCGGTATCCTCGCTAAACGCCGAAAAGCCTCAGTATCAAGTAATCGTCGAACACGCTCCGTAAGCGGAACGTCCAATTCAGGCGGTATCCGAATAAATCCAATGCGTGAATCCAATCCAGTAATTTCAGGAATATTAAACATTTTGCAATATGTCAGTGAAATATTCGTTTTTCAACTTTTTTTGAGTTATGAATTTGAAAATCAGCCTCCTGCTTACATATCGAAAAACAAGCTTTTACACACTCAAACTTATATCCCGAAATTCATAGCACGATGTAAATATTATCAATTGTAGAAACATACCAGAATTGCTTTTCTACGATTAATTAAAATTAAAATAAAACTTATTAAACTTAAACTTATTAGTATTGCCGAAATTTATAATACGAATTGCATATAGAATGAAACTCAATCTTGATAATAATGATAAGGTACAGCACGCAATTTGTACGACCTTAACCAACGCGGACGAACCGGTTCATATTGAATTATTAACGGTTGATTAGGAATAACAGTACGGCTCGGAACAATAATCGCAGGCGGAACAGAAACATAATAATAGTTAAGCAGCCGCGTCTCAATTTGACGTATTTCAGTACCTAATCCGTCAAATTCATGTGTAACTTCTTTGATCGTTCCGCCCGGAACATGTAAAGAACAATAACTATCGGTTACTGTTGTTATATCGCCGTTTCGTTTGATAGTTCGAGTACGGTAAACACCTTGTTTGCTTGTCAACAACTTGAAAGCAGACGAATCTGTTACCTCAAATGTAGATTGGCTTAAAATTTTAACTTCAGGTTCTGCGGCAGTCGGTACGCTTTTGACCGTGCGCTCTATTCGCATAACATACGGATAAATTTGCGTCGAATACCAAACAGTAATTTTTCTTGTAATTGTTGGAGTCGTTTGCTCGTATATTCTTCGCTCACAAGGAATAATGCGTCCGCCGATTACAATTTTCATCGGTGAAGCATTGGATATTTTCATACCTTCGCCTAATGCAACATTATAGAAATCATAATGTTTTTTTACCGGTTTGACCCCGATAATTTCCGCATTTGTTCCAGCTGTAATTATTTCTTGAAGTGTTACCGATTTGTCATCTACTGATTCAAGAATTGTTTTGGTTTCGCTAACGTTACCGATTCGGTGACCAGCACTAATTGTCCAAACGGTTGTTTGTAATCGCCTCCAACTTGACGGGGCGAATCTTCCCCACAAATGTTCCATCGCCGTCAATGTCGGAACTGATTGAATTATAGTTGAAGAAGGAACTGAATTAGATACGCTAGAATTTGACGAACTAGAATTGGATGAGCTAGAATTAGATGAGCTAGAATTAGATGAGCTAGAATTGGATGAGCTAGAATTGGATGAGCTAGAATTGGATGAGCTAGAATTAGGCGTGTTAGAATTTTCTGTTACAGAAACTGCTGGTTTAGATTGCGTATCAGATGAAATAATAGCTGATGAATTAATTTGAACCGGAGTAGAAGTATCCGATGTCAACGACAAATTCGATTCCGTCTGACTTGACGTTGACAAACTCGGTGCAAGAGTTGGCAATGTATTTTTGTTGTTATCGGTTGTTCTCGGTTGAGTTAAAGTTGTTTTGTCGTTTGAGGGAACGATCTGTGAAACTTCTTTAGCGTTGATTGTGAGACAAAAAAATCCGTCATTGCAATAATTTATCAAAAGAAATATTGCTATAAAATGAGCTAATGGGAATTTTTTTACGTTTTTATTGATCATTTGATTTAACTTTTGTACTGAATTTGTCGATTATAGCGATTAGTTTTTGTATCGAGGATTAAGCTGATGCTTTACAATAATATGATGAATGTCGTTATACAAATTACAAAGATTCTTTCTTGAAATTTTAGTAAATTGTATTATTGTAACAATTTGTATTATTGTAAATTTGTTTATATGCAGGAAGTTTTTGTGTTATCCGGATTTGAATATTGTTTTTGTCGAACTAAAAATAGATTTGAAACTGACAATATACATAAATATATTATTATGAAAAATAAAAAATTCGATTATGTAATTGTAATGATTCGGCGATTTGTATCAATTGGTTTTGTACTGTTATTTTTGATTTGTTTTTTAGGAACAGGTTGTGCGAATTTTAGTAATAATCAAAATGGAAACGGCAAGAGCGGTTTTCTTGCGTTACCGTCGAAATTTATCAAATCGGATGCAAATTCAAAAAAAGTTAAAAAAGCATCAGATACACCGCGAACTCTTGATGAAATTTTGGGAATGGAACGTCCTTGATCTATATGACAATTAACAATTACATATTTTTGCTTTAGGTTTTGGTCGTTTAAATTATAATAATCTGGTCTTACAATAAGTATGTAAGAAAT
>JAITKS010000232.1 GCA_031278315.1 Planctomycetaceae bacterium
AAACTCAACTCGCCCTGAAATGGCGAATTTGCGGACAATTTTTTAACTCAAAAACAAATTGTATTTATTAAAAATTATTGCAACGTTTATTGACAATATTTTAAATTAAAAAAAATAAAAAACGAATTTTAAAGTGTAATTGGTATATATCAGTGAAATAATTTTTTTTTCAAATTTTTTGTAATATTTAAACACGAAATACACGAACAAGAGCTAACTATCAAGAAGTCCCGCTAGGGACGACACTTTATTAACCGTATGCTTTAGCTTACGGAAGGAGCTTTAAAATTCGTAAACAACCAAAAAAACGAAAAGCAAAAAATTCCGCTGATATATTGTTTGTATTTTATATTTGTTATGTATGATGTTGTTCTATATTAAAGCCGGCTGCTATTTCTGGACGATTCTAACGAATACTTCTTTTCAGACGAAAATCAAAATTTAAAGTGTGAGGCGTATAATATCTCACCCCGTATTGTAAAGAAATCGAAATAAGAGATAATTCCGTGTCTTTATTTTTATACTCATCGTAATTGGAAATTAGGTTTTGGGTAATATTTCAGTGAAAATTTTTCAGTGAAAATTTTTATTGCCGATTTTTTGATTTTTGCAACGAATTGAATTTGTATAATTTTTATTTTTAATTATTTCTGATTAGAGATAAACTTTTTTCATGTACAAATAAATTAGTCCGGCAATGTCATTGAGATTTGTAGAAAACGCGATGCCTTGTGTTTCTCTATTTATTGTAACGAAAACTGAAATTCGATGGTGAGTGAAATGCTGCGGAATATTTAATTTTAATATTAACAAGTCAATTTAATTTATGAATTTTTCAGAATCGCAATATAATCGATATAGTCTTGTCAGAGAGATGTTTGATTCGCTTGAGTTGATATCATCTTTTGATTTCAGCCGGACATATAAAATTTCGCGTAAAATTTGGGATGTCGGCAAATTGCTTTTAACAGGTGAAGGGTCGAGTCGGATTTTTCCAGCGAAGAATTTTTTATATCAATTACGAAAAAGTTTAATCAGTGCGAAATTGAATGCGGTAACGGAGGGCTGTTATCAATCTCTTGAATATGATCTAGCTGATTGGTATGTTATTGCAGCGTCGAACAGCGGGCAAACAGGTGAAGCGGTTGAACTTTATAAACATTTGCAAGAGTTGAATCATTGTAATAATTTTGTTGTTACAGCAAGTGAAAATGCAAAATTATCTGAATTAGCAGCTCAAACTTTAGTGTTAAAATGCGGAGCTGAAAATGCTGTTGCTGCTACAAAAAGCGTTATAGAGCAAGCTCTGACGTATCTATCAATTTTTTATAATCTAAAAGAAATTGCTGAAGATTGTCCAAAAAAGAATCAGAATAATTGTAACGATAATAAATCAAAAGATACTAAAAGTGAGGAACTCCGTGTCAAACTTGAAAAATTATCGGTACTAGGCAGACAGGTATTAAGTGTTAAACGTGATTCAAATTTGGTAGAACTGATTGCCAACGCAAATACTTTATTTGTTGCCGGACGTAATGACGGAGCTGCTGAAGAATTGGCTTTAAAAGCAACTGAAATTACAAGGAAGCGAAGTATTTATCTTGAGGGAACTTTTCTATTGCATGGAATTGAAGAGATTATATCGGAAAATGATGTTGTCATTTTGGTTGAGCCGTTTATGCCGATATGTAAAAAAATTCAAGAGTTGTTTGTTGAGAAACATAATATTTCGGTGATTTCGATTTCAAAATTTCCAACGCCGTTTCCAACAATACAAATTCCCGAATTGAGTGATTACGATCAATTCTTGCAACTTTTTGCCGGTTGGAATTTGTTAGTTGAGGCTGCGTTACATGTAGGAATAAATCCAGACAAACCAATACGTGCAAGAAAAATAGGAAACAAATTTGAATAAAATTTTGAATAAAAATTTTGAATAATTTGTAACATATCAACACATATCAACGGAAATTTTTTTCAGCTGTTTTTTTTGTAATTTGTAATTTTGTAATTTTGTAATTTGTAATTTTTATTTTGTAATATATCGACAGAGTAAAAATACAGAGTAAAAATACGTTTGTATGTAATTATCTTGGTGTATTTTTTGTATAGTTAAAATTACACTGATATATTATCATAATTTTAGTTGGGTTATTTTAATTGGGAGGTATTTAAGTGAGTGAAATAATTTTTGATTTACGTAGTGCGGATGGTACGATTTTATCGGGGGGACCTTCTGTTGTTTTTTCGGATTGGCGGGGAGCAGATGAGTGTTGGCTTTATGTTTCTCCGCATGATGATGATGTAGTGTTAGGTGCGGGATTAATATTTGTTGCGGGGATAGAGTTAGGGATAAAGACTCATGTAATTGTATCGACGATAGGTGCGGGATATTGTCGGGCGGAGCATCGGGAGACGATTGGACAGATACGCCGCAGTGAGTGTTGCCGTTCTTTTGAGATGTTGGGATTACCGCCGAGCAATCTTCATTTTTTTGATTATAGGGCGACGGACATGTTAGCGAATCTTGGGCGTCGTTTTACGAGTGATCAAAATTGTCCGACTGCGATTGCGGGTGCGAGTGGTTTTCAAAATTCGTTTACGTGGCTATTGAGGCAGATATTACCGAACCGTGTTTTTTTACCGTCGCAAACGGATATTCATCCAGCGCACAAGGCGGTGCATGAGGAATTTTTGATTAGTGTATTTCATGCGAGGGGAAAAATTTGGCCCGAGTTAGGCAATCCGATGACACAATTTCCGAGACTATACGAATATGCAACTTACAACGACTATATTGAGCAGCCGACATTAAGAGTAAGAACATCTATAGATTTATTAGAAAGAAAATTACAAGGAATTGCAGCATACGTTTCGCAGGAACAAATTGATTTATTAGTTGCAACTGTAAGAAATACAGGACCTCGTGAATACATTCATGAATTGATTTTCAAATTATTTGATCCGAAACAATATGATATTCTATTTGACGGCAATCCCAATGAATGAATTATTACAAAATTTTAAAAAAACAAAAAATCTTTGACATTTTCGTTTAAATTTTAAATCACGAACTAACTGCAATCCTGTAATCCTGTCAAAAAAATCACTCAATACACGAAAATTATCTAACAAAATCTTTCGTGTTACAAAAATTAGGAAGATTAAAATTATGCGAAAACGCCGATTTTTTAATACAACTGGACCGTGTAATCCTGAAGATCATTACATGTTACCGCCGGCGGACCGTTTAGTAGGGGCTCAATTAAATCGTTATATTAATAACAAATTGTATTGGGTTCTTCATGCGCCGCGACAAACGGGCAAAACGACTTTCATGCAAAGTTGGGCGCGGGAAATCAACGCTGCCGGAGAAGCGGTTGCGTGTTATGTGAGTGTCGAAGATTGTCAAAACGTAGCAGAACGCGAAAAAGCAATGTTTACAATCTACAAAGACATTTGCGATTTTGCGCAATTTGCAAAGTTACCTATTCCATCTGTTGCCGAGAGAAATGCCGAAGGATTATTGCGTTCTACTTTAGCTAATTGGTCTCAATTAGTTGCGCCCAAGCCGTTGATTGTTTTATTTGACGAAGTTGATGTACTTATTAATGAAACGATGGTCAGTTTTTTACGTCAATTACGCGGCGGGTTTGCGGAGCGAGGAGTAGGTAAATTTCCGATTTCTATTGCATTGGTTGGAATGCGTGATTTGAAAGACTATCTTATCAAAGCCAAAGATGGACAACCGATCAATCCGGGTTCGCCTTTCAATATCAA
>JAITKS010000463.1 GCA_031278315.1 Planctomycetaceae bacterium
TTATTGATAGTTGTTATGACCGATGCGTAGTCGGTCAGATTTTTTGTTACGAAAATTCAATTTGACAGTATTAAATATAGACATAATTTAATATCACTAAAACTATGAAAAATATATTGTTGTTCGGCGTAGGGATTACCCTTTTCTTTTTTGCGTTTAATAAATCCGCTGTATTTAGCCAAATACAACCGGTTCGCGTTAATCCGCTTCGTACCGCTGCAAGTACGAATAATACGAAATCAGGCACAAATAAATTGCCGATATCAGCTACCGTTCCAGCTTCAGGAACAATTACTACAGTGTCTGGAACCGTTCCTAAAAACGATTCGTCCGACAATAATATTAATCCAATTATTATCCATGCAACAACACCATCGAATAATAACTCAGACACAAATACTACACACCACAACTTGAAAGATAACTCTAACACTAATACTAATACTAAAACTAACTCTCATTTGTTTGGTGATGCCGTAACGTCTTCTTCATCTTTATCGACTCCCGAAATAGGTGAACCTCAACCATTGAAAGCAACGTCATCGAAACCCAATTCTCTCAATACCGCCGACCCTTTCATAAGCGGAACGAGTTCTTTTCCCGCAAATGTTCCGAATACAAGTCCTACAGCTTCCGGCAGTAACGCCGGCAATAATTCTGCCGATAATATTTTTCATTCGCCGACAGAACTCTCACCTATTCCAACTTACAACACTCCGCCTGACACTTTACCCGAAATAAATATCCCGAAAATATCAACATCAGATAATATAGACGGAACATACTCGACACACGCTGAAGTTGTAAAGGCAGAAGGAACAGGCTCGCCGGGACCGATTGGTTTAGAAGGAACACAAACGCCGCATGTTACAATCGAAAAAGTATTACCTACCGAAATTATAATCGAACAACCCGCAACAATAAAAACCGTTATCCGAAATGTTGGACGGTCAACAGCTAAAAATGTAACGATTAAAGATCGTATTCCGCAAGGAACGCGTTTACTCTCAACTGTTCCGAAAGCCAATATGACGCCGGAAGGTGAATTAATATGGGAACTCGGAAACCTCGACGGCAGCGAACAAGTAATCGTTGAAATGCGGATTATTCCTGTTAGAGAAGGTGAAATCGGAAGTATTGCGGTCGTGAATTATCATGCTGAAGCTTCGTCGAGAGCAATGGTTACACGACCGAAAATTCATGTCGAAGTTAAAGCGCCGCAAGAAATAAAACTAGGTGAAACCGCTAATCTCGAAATAACTATTTCTAATCCCGGAACAGCAACAACGACAGGAATTATTCTCGAAGAATATATTCCCGAAGGTTTGTATCACAAAGACGGAAAAGTTCTGCGAAACAAAAATATCGACGCATTGAAACCAAAAGAAGCAAAAAAATTAACGTTACCTTTAAAGTGTGTCGGTGCCGGAGTTCTGCAAAATAGATTAGTTGTTAAGGCAAATGGAAATTTAAAAGCCGAAGAGAAAACTATTATCAATGCGCTAGCTCCAATATTAGACTTAAAAATTGTCGGTGCTAAACAACGATTTTTAGAACGTAAATCTGATTTCAAATTAATTATTTCTAATGCGGGTACAGCGTCAGCTCAAGGTGTTGATCTTAAATTATCACTGCCGGCGTCAATGCAATTTGTTAGTACAAATCAAAGCGGTGTTTATGAACCGGCAACTCATACCGTTCATTGGGCATTAGAAGAATTACCGGCAGAGGCTGTCGGCGAAATTGATCTTATTTTGATGCCCGCAAAAATAGGAAATTATACGCTGAAATTTACAGGTAACGGAAAAAATAATTTACATGCGGATGCCGAACATGCGGTCGTAATCGATGGTATATCTGCGATTTCGTTTGAAATTGCCGGTGATTCGAATTTAGTCGAAATGGGTAAAGATGCAATTTACGAAATAAAAGTTGCAAACAAAGGAACGAAAAGCGCAGGTAATGTTCGAGTCAATGCGCAGTTGTCGAATGGAATGTCGTTTGTAAATGCAGACGGTCCCGTGAGACATCAATCGAAAAATGGAATCGTGCAATTCGAACCGCTAGGACAACTCGACGCAAAAGGTGAAAAAGTTTACAAAATCGCAGCAAGATGCGACGCAGACGGCGATCATAGAATTACCGTACAAATCATTTCAGACGACTTGGAAAAACCAATCACAAAAGAAGAAAGCACAAGAGTTTTCAGATAATTAGATAACCCGTAATATATCAGTAAAATTTTTTATTGCTGCCGAAATGCGGTTGTCTAGTCTGTATCTTGAGTTTTGTTTTTACTCGAAAAATTATTGCAACGTTTATTGACAATATTTTAATTTACGAAAATAGAAACCGAATTTTAATGTTCAAGACGAATACATTAAATTTGCAGCTATACTCTTCACACTTGAAAATTCAAACTGAATAATTAAAAAATAAGATACTTTTTTATTTATGTTTTTTTGGCCTGGTTATAAAGGAATAGTGTGTTATGGTTATTTATCTTTTTTGGTGACAGCACTAGTATTCGCTTTTATTCTTGATTTATTTTTGATTGTTAATTTTTATTGGACTGATCAAATAACAGTTGCACAGCGTAATATTATCTTGTTATGTTTAGTTGTGATTTGGTTTATTTTGAGTAGTTTTTCTCATTTTCGATTACGGCAATTTGAACTTATCTCTGCGGGTATGCACGAAGATAAATTCAAAGAAGCATTAATTCATTATTTACGAGGTAATTGGTACGAAGTAGAAATGTTTATAATGCCAAGATTAAAATATAATCCGAATGACGTTGAAACGCTATTGTTACAAGCAACTTTATATCGGCATACAGAACGATATTCCGAAGCGTTACAAATTCTTGACAAATTGTTGTTATTAAACGGTTCAAACAAATGGTTCGCCGAAATAGAAACAGAGAAAATTCTAATAAGAGAAAAATTAAAAGCAATCAAAGACGAATAATTAAAGACGAATAATTAAACGTTACAAAAAATCAAACTGCGTATCATAATCAACTATGAATTTCGGTGATAGAAAGACGATTCATTAAAAAATCTGCTTTCCGATAAATAAGTATGCAGCAGCCCGAACCGAAAAATTACAAGTGAGAACAATTTAAATGTTCAAAAAAAATATCTGAAAACTGGAAACAAAAAATGGAATTTTTGAAACGAATATTAAAAAGAGTATTCAACATATTTCAATACAACGAATATGATAATTACAATTTAAACAAATTGTGTCAATGCCGCCGATTGTTGCGGTTGGAAACTCTTGAATCACGTGAATTACTTTCAGGTACATCTCTTTTAGCAGAGTTCGGCGGTTACGCTTCAACACTTGGCGAAACGGAAATTCGTTTTGAACTCACAAACAATAACAACAATACATCTAAAATTGAAATTACACTTAATAGTCTGCAAGCTGCTTTTGATCCGTCATCAATTCGATTGACCCAAACCGGCGGCTCTCAAATCAATTTGACAAATGTATTCAACACGTCAACACAAAGCGGCGGAACAGCACTTCTTGCACAAGGTAATTACTCGATTTTTTTCAAATCTGACACAGGTGCAGGCGATTTCAATTTGAAGATTTCATTTGTCGAATCTACGCCGGTTCCGAATATCAACGCAATGACAATTATTGCCGAAGCCGCGAAATCGCAACAAATGTCAGGATGGACCAACAGACGCGAACTGTTCAATCTCGCTCTGTACGAAGTTGCACCAGAGTACGGCAAAACCGCATTTAACAGCGGAAAAGTTATCGACATATTCCCCGAAGCAGATGTAAACAAAGACGGTAAAATCGATAACACAGATATACAATTAGCCGTTTCTGAATCCGGCAGTAACAATAAAAACAAAACAACTCCGCAAATTACGAAAACGGAAAATGCTGTTATAAATCCAGACAAAACGCCGCCGACAATTATTGCAACGTTAAATGTAGAGACACAAAACGGTATTACAACAAGTCCTGTTATCAGCGGAAAAATTACAGATACAAGCGGAATAAAATCTGCAGCATACAAAATAAATAATGGCAGCGAACTACAAATCTCTTTGACAAATGACGGCAGCTTCTCTATTCTGAATAATTCGTATCAAAAAGGAAAATACAACATTACAATTATCGTTACAGATAATTACGGCAACGTTTCAACTTGTATTATTCCTGAATTTACATATCAAAAGCTAATTATCACACCGCCGCCGGAAACCATAATTGATAACGGAAAAGGCACCGCAACTATCCATTCTGACTTTGTAATTAAAAAAATTAACAATACAGATTTAACAACAAATAAACAAATTATACTCAATGATAACAATGGAATTATTACAATAAATAACAATATCGTTACATTAATTGCCGGAACAAAATATGATTATTTAGCAAAAGATGAAAAAACAAATTTGACAATTTCGGTTCAACTTGCCGATATTTATGGCAAAACTTACGATTCTGAAATTGAATTTACAATAGTCGGAATAAACAACGAACCGCAATTAATCAATAACGAAATAATTTCATGCGAAATAAACGAACTCTACACAGGTAAAATAGACGTAAATGAAATTCTTAATCATTGGAACGATGTTGATCTGCAAAGTACAATTTACGTTGTAGATTCGTCTGTTACTGTTAAGTCTATTCTGTATTCTGATGATAATTTGAAATCAATATTTGCAGAGGATTTTATTAAATCTTGCTTTAATACCGATCAAAATGGTAATTTTGTTTTTGACGCAACATATTCATCTTTTGCGCAATTATCCGAAGATGAAACAATAACGATTGAAATTTGTTATTACGTTTCGGATACTATCGATCAAAATTCCGGCACCGCAAATTTTATTGTAAAAGGAAATAAAAGCGAAATAAAACTCGAAACAGAAAATGACAAAACTACAATTGACGCCGGATTCTCAAATGATAGAAATACACAAAAAGAAATTGATTTTAATTTTCGTTACGAAAATCCAGATGCAAAAAATGAAACATATAAATTTCAATTTTCTGATATTAAGGTAAATAATTCGTCTATTTCAGTTGATGACGGTTTGATTGTAGATTTCGACGAGTCAACGGGTAAGTTTAAAGTTGATACATCAAAGTTGTCAAATCGTGAAGAAGATACAGAAATCTCAATTAAAATTTCTGTTGTATGCGGCGAAAATATAATTTCTCGTGATGTGAATATTACATTAAAAGCTCTTGAAAAACCTA
>JAITKS010000254.1 GCA_031278315.1 Planctomycetaceae bacterium
ATGACGGGTAACAACGATGACAATCAACGTTTGCGGTTGGAGGCTACGGAAACGGGCAGTCGTAATTTTGTTCAAGTTAGTGTAGCGGATGGTAGTTTTCGGACTTATTGTCCGCAGGGTACGGAGCTTAATTATCTTGCCGGTACGGATGCTGTAGCTACGATCAATGGTTTAGCGGCTTCTGCTGACGGCAATAAGATATCGGTTGACACATCAGATTTATCTATATCATTGAATGTAGAAAATCGCGTAGGTCATACGAGTTTCAACATAACCGGCGGCGGTGCGATATTGCAATTAGGACCGAATGTAGTCTCCGCCCAGCAGATGCGGTTAGGTATCGGTTCAATGCTTTCGACTCAACTTGGCGGCACGAGTGGTAAACTTTTCCAACTTAAAAGCGGCGGCGACGCCGATATAACCGCCGGAGAACAAGCACGAGTTCTAGCCGATGCGATAGTCAATGACGCCATAACGTATGTCGCCAACACGAGAGGAAGATTAGGCGCAATCCAAAGAAGTTCCTTAGAGCCGAATGTATCGATGTTACAAGATTCATTAACGGCATTAACGGAGGCGAACCAACAAATCGAGGAAGCCGATTTCGCCGAAGAAAGTTCAAATTTAACCAGATATCAACTTTTGATTCAATCTGGAATGCAAGTTTTGAGTCTAGCGAACCAGTTACCTCAATATGCAGCTAGTCTAATAAGAAGCTAGTAAAAAAAATTCCGCAACATCCTTAAAAACACTGATACACAGATAACATTATCCGTGTATTAGTGTTTTTTTTTTAGACAAAATTAGTGATTAGCGGTCAGTGGTTAGTGGTTAGTGGTTAGTTCGCATGCGGAAATTATCACGGATCATAAATTCAAATCACTAAATCACTGCACACTAACCACTATTTTTTTTATTAACCACAGAGGACACAGAGAACACAGAGAAATATCATTTAAAAATCCTGTCAATCTTGTAATCCTGTAATCCTGTCAAAAAAAACTAAAGATTCAGACGAAACAACCGTATTCCGGCAACAATAAATTATTTCACGGATATATTACTAGGATTTTTGTTTTGCCATTGTGTGTTTGTTTTTTCTACTCATTGTCCAGGGCTTAAAACAAAACTTGGCAAACCGGCCTGCATTTTAAAGTGGTCAAATTCGACCACTTTAAATTTAGGGTTATAGATTTGTTCCCATGTTCCTAAAAATTCAAGAGTTGTTCGTGTACGTATCCAATGTTTGATTATGTCAGCTGATCTTGTTTGTCTTTTTTTGGCACTTGCAATGTCTGTAAGACAAATGTAGTCATCATTATTTTTTTGAATAATGGAGATTTCAGTTCCTTGTACTTGAATAGTTTCTTTTTGCGGCATTCTATTACGTGTTTATAAATTATGTTTCACTTTAAACAAAGTAATCTTATTTGTTCGAGGCAAATTCCGGCAGGGGGAATATTTTCAATGGTTGTTAACGTTTGTGTTTGATCTGTTTCCATGCGCGGAAAACGAAATGATTGAACAATAACATTACTATGTGATTGTTCTATAAACCGGCACAATAATTCGCCAGCTATTTTGGCAGAGGCATATTCGCACATATTCGATGGTATTTCATCAATTGCCGTTGAGGATGGATAAAATATCTTTGTTGTTCCGAAAGCAATTAAATATTGTGCAATATGATAAAAATTTGTAATATAATATTTACAAAATTGATTAAATAATTGTTCCGAAAATTTATTTTGTGTTGCTGAAAAAATGAATGGTGTTGCGAAGTAACACATAATAGTTGGTATTTTTTCATTGGATTCGATCAATGTTGCGGTATTCGATGAAGTAATATCAAAATGACGGCACGAGATTTTACCGCCTTGTTCTGAAATTTCCTGAACAATTTTTTCTGCATCATCTTTTCCTTTTGCATACGTCAAGATAACTTCCGCACCGCCTGCGCTAAAGAGTTTTGCTGTTACTTCGCCAAGACCACGAGAACCGCCGATTACCAAAACACGTTCTTTGGCAAATTCATCAGGAACAACTAATTTTTGTGCATCATTAAATGAAATTTGCTTGACAGGCATTCCGCGATGAAAAGCAATTATTTCTCCTGAAATTGAATTACCGGAACTCAATGTCATGTTTAACATTTTTGTTGTTTTATCAAATGACTCGGCTTGCCATTGACATTCAAATACTGGTTCTGAACCAAATGTAATTTTCAAACGCGAAAATATAGAATGTAATCCCGGACATTCCATTCCAACCAGCCGTGTGGTTCCTAAAATGGTTGCCGTTTGCCATATTGGAACAAATACAAAAATTTTCGGAAATAAATTTTTTAATAATTTATAATTCAATTTTAATTGTAAATTTCCTTTATTTTCTGTTATTTCTGATGGTTTGAGTTCAATATAATTTTGTAACTTATATGTATCTTCCATTTCATAATTATTTTTATTATTATCGAAACATTTATCATGATGGGACAAAGTGAAAGAACATTTCACATATAAAATATTATCAGAACTAATTTGTAATATGATTTTTCCTGTTGATGTATGTTCCCAAGTACAGACGACGTATTCGTTAAGACCGATTGCTTTCCAAAAATCAGCACGAATATTCGTGATACGTATTGAGTCGAAGTTTTCAGCGGAAAGAAATGATTCAAGTCCCCACATCAATAAATGGACTCCGCGAACAACAGCTTTTCCGAAAATTGTTCGCCGTGCGTACAATGGGTCAATATGAACAGGATTGAAATCTCCCGACAACGCAGCAAAATCCAGTTGATCCTGAAGTGTAAAATTTCGTGATACGCTTTTATTCATATTCATTGTTTCCTTTCTATCGCATCAATTAAATCGCCAACACATTGTAATTGTACAATTTCATTACCTG
>JAITKS010000310.1 GCA_031278315.1 Planctomycetaceae bacterium
TTTAGATTTTAAATTTAAGTGAATTACTAAAAAATATTTTAGCTGGGAACGCAGGCGTCCCGCCTGCATCTTTTTTGTACAAAAAACGCCTAAAGATGCGGTCGAGACGACCGCGATCCCGGCAACAATAAATTATTTCACACATATATTACGAAAAAATAAAAACCAAAAATTCCACTGATATATTACAAAAAATCTTTTTTCTGATAGATAATTCGGACAGAACGAACCGAAAATTAAAGGAGAGCAATCTAACTCAATTTTAACTAACAACAAGAGTTTTTTAGAATTTCCCCAGAGCGATAGTTGAAAAAAAATAATTTAACAATAAGATTATTCAATTCTGAATTGAAAATTCAAAACCGATTGAATTTTTTTGATATTTGGAATTAACAAAAATAATGGGTGTGTTTATTGTATTTGTTTTTACAATTAACAGAAATTACAAAAAAAAATTTAGTTCGAGGATAACGAATTATGAGTACGATTTTAGTTGATAAACTTTTAGAAACGGTATTTACACGAGGTGCAAGCGATCTTCATATTGCTGTAGGTCAACCTCCTGTTTTGAGATTACACGGACGGCTCACAAAATTAGAAACCAAAGTACTTGAACCCGATGATACAGTTTCATTGATGAAAAGTATTACACCAGAACGTTGTCAGCAAGAGCTGCAACAATCAGGTAGTACAGATTTTGGATTCGCTTTTGGAGATAAAGCACGATTCCGTGTATCTGTTTTTAAACAAAGAGGTAACACAGGGTTAGTTTTGCGTCAAATACCGAATCAACTTTTGAGCATGGAGCAGCTTCAGACTCCTCCGGTAATGCAAGATCTTATTATGCGTCCTCGCGGACTAGTACTAGTTACAGGACCAACAGGCTCAGGTAAATCGACTACTCTAGCAGCATGTATCGATTACTTGAACGATAATGTTGACCATCACATCATTACGATTGAAGACCCAATTGAATTTTATCATTATCATAAAAAATCAACCGTGAATCAACGTGAAGTTGGAGTAGATGTACCTACGTTTGCAGAAGCAATCAGACGTGCATTAAGACAAGACCCCGATGTAATTCTAGTCGGTGAATTACGAGACCTCGAAACAATTGAAGCAGCAATTACAGCAGCAGAAACAGGACATATCGTTTTTGGAACTCTTCATACGTCAAGTGCTGCCGGAACAATAAACCGTATTATTGACGTCTTTCCGACTAATCAGCAAGATCAAATTAGAACACAGTTATCTACTTCAATTATTGGGATTCTTGCTCAACAGTTATTACCAAGAATACAAGGCGGACGCGTTGCTGCGTATGAAATGTTAGTAGTCACGAGTGCAATTGCTAACTTAATTCGCGAAAATAAAACTTTTAGAATTACATCATCTATTCAGACCGGTCATAAACAAGGGATGCAACTCCTAGACGACCACTTATTTAGACTATGGAGAGATAAAGTCGTTACAAAAGAAGACGCATTGACTAAATCGAATTTGCCGGATTCATTAGCAGCAAAAATATTAAGATATGAATCAGGCGAATTATCAGAAGAGGAAACTACTACAAATGCGGACGAAGACGAAACACCAAGAAGAAATTCTAAAATAAAATATGTGTAAATGTATCAGTGAAATTTTTTCAAAGGTTTCAAATTGATTTTTAACGAACCTTATTTTGTTTTTATTAACCAATAGATGAAACTAATAACACAGAGAAAGATGATTTTGTAATTTTTAGATTTAAAATTTTAGATTTTAGATTTTAGATTTTGTGATAATTTATCAATTTATTTGTGTTAATTTATTCATTGATTCCGTGCGCGGTGAGTACAACCGCGCACGGCTATATTGAATATACACATTCAGGGTGTGATCATGTTTGTAGAGACACAAGGTATTGTGTCTCTCGTTACGGAATAAACATAATATTTCGGTGAAATTTTTTAAAGGTTTCAAATTTATTTTTTAACTAATCTTATTAACAGCAATTATTGTTCTTTTTTTCCATTACGTTGATTATGAGTCAATAATCCGATTGCTCTTTCACTGCAAAAATTCCACTGATATATTACGAATAAATTAAAAAGTCTGCTGAAACTGAATTGTTACGAATTATTACAAAAAGATAAAAAAAGATAAAACGATGAAAAAGAATTTTCTACTAATTTATTTATGTATTGTGATATTTTTCCCGTCTTTGTTGACGTTGATTTATTTTGTGATGCTATCCGGTGATTCGGGTGATTCGGGAATAGTCCAGAAGTTAGTTTACGGATTAGGTAAAGTAATTCAATTTTTGCTGCCGTTGTTTTGGATATTTTTTATAACGTATCGATTTCAATTGCGAAATAATGAATCAGTCGATGATAACATTACGAGTAATAGTAATAAAGAAGTCAAGAATGATTTGAAATTAATCAAGTTGCGATTGTATTATCTTTTTGAGGGATTGGGGTTTGGTGTAATTGTTTTCGTGATGATGTTTTTGCTGTATTATTTTTGCTTTAGTATTCCGGGCGGAGAATTATCGGAAAATTCAGCAGGATATGAGATGATCAAAAAGAAAATATCGCAATTAGGATTGACCGATTGGCGATTATATTTCTTGTTTGGCGTATTTTATTCGGTTATTCATAGCGGACTGGAAGAATACTATTGGAGATGGTTTCTATTTAGAAAATTACAAGAGATATGCAAAGTACAACTGGCAATAATAATATCGGGATTAGGATTTGCATTGCATCATGTTATATTGTTACGAGAACTTTTTGGACTTAATTCGTTATTATGTATTCTTGGTTCGGCAGCGGTAGCAATCGGCGGAATTTATTGGGCGCGGTTATATCAAAGGAGCGGCAATCTGTACGCCGCATGGATAGGACACGGTATTGTCGACGCTGCTATCTTTTCTATCGGATATATGATTTGTTTCGCATAAACAAATAAAATAATGGAGAGATATTTCATAATTAATTCGGCGGAATATTATACTCTTCACATTTATCGAATTTGAAAATTCGTAATATAATCAGTGGAATAATTTATTGTTCTTGTTCTTTGTAACGCGGTTATCTTGACTATATCTTGACTGTATCTTTAAGAGTTTTTTATCAATTCTCTATTTAATATCTCTAATATATTATCCTCCTGCTTGTCTTTGGTGAAATTGTCTGATATGATTACCGCCCGTTTTGACGATAACAAGTGGACGCGTCAATATAATGTTAAATTAAACAAGGAAAAATCAATGTCAAAAAGACTATTTACAAGTGAAGCAGTCAGCATGGGACATCCCGACAAGTTGGCTGATCAGATTTCGGACGGAGTGCTTGACGCTCTTTTTGCTGAAGATAAATTCAGCCGTGTTGCGTGTGAAACGTTGGTAACTACAGGAATCGCAATAATTGCGGGCGAGATAACAACGCAAGCTAAAATTGATTATCAACAGGTAGTACGTAACGCTATTCGTGAAGTCGGCTATCTTGACGATGAATGGGGAATCAACGCTGATACATGTGCTGTAATGGTTTCACTAGATCGGCAAAGTCCTGATATAGCGCAGGGTGTAAACGACGATAAAGGAGGACGTCATGCCGGCGAAATCGGTGCGGGTGATCAAGGTCTTATGTTCGGTTTTGCGTGTAATCATACGCCTGAACTTATGCCGCTGCCGATTGCTCTTGCTCATAGAATAACCAACAGATTGACGGAAGCAAGATTCAAGAATGAGGTTACGTGGCTGCGTCCTGACAGTAAGAGTCAGGTAACTATCGAATTTGACGGTAACAAGCCGGTTAGAGTCGATACTGTTGTCGTGTCAACGCAGCATTCTCCAGACGTGAATCAGAAACAAATCGCAGATTATATCATTCCTCAAATTATTCAGCCGCTTTTACCTGAAGGGCTTGATACGAGTAATATAAAATATCATATTAATCCAACGGGACAATTTGTCGTCGGCGGACCGCATGGTGATTGCGGTTTGACTGGACGAAAAATTATCGTTGATACGTATGGAGGTTGGGCTCCGCACGGAGGAGGTGCGTTCAGCGGTAAAGACCCAACTAAAGTTGATCGAAGTGCAGCGTATGTCGCGAGGTATGTCGCAAAAAATGTCGTCGCCGCAGGATTAGCTGATTCGTGTGAAATACAACTCGCTTACGCTATTGGAATACCTGAACCGGTAAGTGTAAATGTAAATACTCACAATACAGGTAAAGTCGATGACGATAAATTAGTGTCTGCTATACGCAACGTTTTTAAATTAACGCCAACTGGAATTATAAACACCTTAGATTTAAGAAGACCAATTTATCGAAAAACAGCAGCAGGAGGACATTTCGGAAGAAACGAACCAGATTTCTCATGGGAAAAAACAGACAAAATAGAAGAACTAAAAAAAGCAACTCTGTAAAATAAATTAAAATTACAATTAAAATTTACATAGTGTGAAAATTTGTAATATATCAGGCGGAATTTTTTATTGTTCACGGTAACGCGGCCGTCTCGACCGCATTTTTAGGTGTTTTTTGACAGGATGACAGGATGACAGGATTTTTAAATGATAAATTAAAAGAATCAAAACTTGAAACTATCAATTAGTTGTTGTTAGTGATTTGAACTTAGAATCCGTGATAATTTCAGCATACGAACTAAACTACTATCCTGTAAATCCTGTAATCCTGTTTATCCTGTCAAAAAAAAATTCCACTGATATATTACGAAATTACACGAAAAACACGAACAGGTTTTTTTAGATCATTTTCGTGTATTTCATGTTGAAAATAAACAGATACATTTTTTTCAATGATTATGAATTTATTTTTGTCAAACCATATTTTTACCTAAAATTTTCAAATTCATAATTCAAAAAATTTTGAAAAACAATTATTCCGCTGAAATATTACAAACACTCTTATTGTAGAAACACAAAACTAAAACAAAACTAAAAACACAAAGCAAAAATCAATAGACAAAACCAAACTGTAAAATTTAACTATAATCAATTTAAAACCTTGAATTTAATTTTTTGATCACATGTTTTCTGAATCAGAAATTTCAGGCAATGTTCCTGTTGCAAATTATTCGACCAACTCAAGCGACTCGAATAATACGTCTTCAAATGACACTCATATCGAAAATTCAACACAGAATAAAACTACACAGTTTGATTCTAAACCTGATTCGGAAAAATCGGGTGAGTCGGGTGAATTGGGTGAGTCGAATTTATCATCAGCAAAAACTAACACACAAACAACGGACGCTTCAAAAAAACAACGTCCTAAACGTTTAATCGGCTCTCAAAGAAATCCCGAAGCGTACAGAGTCAAACCAACTATCAAGGTTGTTGATTCTGCGAATACAAATTCGTCTAATTCGCAATCTCAATCGCCTGCTCAATCTCTGACTTCAAGTCAAGCACCGGATAATATTTCGTCGGAAGAAAATTTGGCGGGAGAGAATTTATCGGGAGAGAATTTATCGGGTGAGACTTCATCGGGAGAGAATTCATCGGGAGAGAATTCATCGAGTGAGAATTCATCGGGTGAGAATTCATCGGGTGAGAATTCATCGGGAGAGAATTTGGCGGCGGCAGGATCGGATTTTCAGCAGAAGCAAGTGCAACAAGTTCAGTCATTATCAAATAATATTTCGGATCATGTTTTACAAAGAGCAAACAATGTTAAATCCGAGTCTGATATCAACCAAAACAAACATGACGACGATGACGACTCGATGAGTACGGACTACGTTGACTTAGACAAGAAAATATTGAATGAGTTAATGATTTCAAATGCGAATCGGGTTGCGGTTCCGACTTTACGGAACGGCAAGATGTCAGATGATCTTGAAGCGGAATTTAATGCGGTGATGGGAATAAGCGGAATTACAGACGGTACAGAATCAATTAACAATTTGATGAAAGATATGGCGGAACTCGCCGACAAAGATGTAATTGAAGCAGGAACGAAATTGAAGGCAAAAGTTTTAGTTATTCGCGGTGATAGTTTGTTTCTTGATTTGAATGTACGTGAGCAAGGTGTGATATTGGTAAACTTGTTTCCTGCGGATGCTGTACCGAAAGTTGGAGATGAAATCGAGGTTACGGTTGGCAAGTTCGATATAGATGACGGACTTTATGAAGTAACGGTTCCTCTTGCGGCGGCGGATGTTAGGGACTGGTCTCAAGTTCATGTCGGCATGATAGTTGATGCAAAAATAACCAAGGCGAACAGCGGAGGGTTAGAGTGTGAAGTGAATCGGTTACGGGGATTTATTCCGATTAGTCAGATAGATATTTTTCGGGTAGAGAATCTTGAGCAATATGTTGGTCAAAGTATGACATGTGTTGTTGAGGAGGTTGATCCAGAGCGGCGAAATCTTGTAATTAGTCGTCGTGCGATGATAAATCGGGAGCGTGAAGAGCAAAAGAAACAATTACTAACGGAGCTGACAACGGGACAAGTTCGTGAGGGTTTGGTACGTAAAATTATTGACGGCGGTGTGTTTGTTGATCTTGGCGGTGTTGATGGTTTTATTCCGATAAACAAGTTATCGTGGGGGCGGGTAAGGCATCCGTCGGACATTGTAAGTGAAGGAAAGAGGATAGTTGTAAGAATTGATAAAATTGAAGAAGGAACGAATCGGATTTCTCTGACGTATCGTGATGATTCATCTAATCCGTGGTCGAATATATTTGAGCATTTTCAGGAAAAGACGCAAGCTCGCGGAAAGGTAGTAAAGATAATGCCGTTTGGGGCGTTTGTTGAGTTAATGCCCGGTGTTGATGGACTGGTATTGATTAGTGAGTTAGCGAATAAACATGTTAAAAATGTTCATGAAATTGTGAAAGAGGGTGAGTGGGTTGATGTTTTTATTGTATCGATAGACACAGAAACGAGGCGAATTGCGTTATCGATGAGGCAGCTTATTCCTGTGGAGTCTGAAATTGCTAGTGATGTAATGGCAGAAGAAAAAAATAATTCGAAGGGTGATATAGATTCAGGCAAATCGGACGTAAAATCGGCGAGTAACAAGAAAAAACAGGAAGGAGTAGCAGTACCGATAAAAATAAAAAACGTTCACAAGGGCCAATTAAAAGGCGGAATCGGCAGTACAAACGAAAACACAAACAACCGTTTAAAATGGTAAAAAATAAAACCGAATTTTAAAAGACAATGAGTATATATTACGATTCATTTAATTTATTATTTAAAAATCCTGTCAATCCTGTAATCCTGTCAAAAAAACAAACCTGAATATGCAGTCGAGACGACCGCGATCCCTACAGCAACAAATTATTTCACTGATATATTACACAAAATTTCGAGATTCTTTTTTTTTGACAGGATAAACAGGATTACAGGATTTACAGGATAGCGGTTTGTTCGCATTTATTTTTTAAAACACAAAACACACGAAAAACACAAAACACACGAAAATCATATACAACTCCTTTTCGTGCATTTCGTGAATTTTCGTGTGTTTCGTGTTTAAAAAATTTAAACGAAAATATCAAAATATCAGGATTTTTTGTTTGTTCTTTTTACATTAAAAACAATAAATTATTTTACTGATATATTACTATGAATTTTTTTACCTGTTACTTAATCGGGACTTTTGTTGAGTATAGAACATTATCTCTGAATAACAGTACACGAACTCCATCTTTGGGTACTTTTATATTGTTCCATTCTCTCGCTATAAATCTTACATCGTTTTGAGACGTAATCGACCATTCATGTATCCCTACAATTACATCGCCTGCAAGAATTCCCTTTTCAGCAAACGTTGAATCTTCGCGTACCTCATCGACAACAACACCGCCAAACGGATATTGCTGCATAAATTGTGCAAACGTTTTTCTATACTCTTCTATTGGTATCGGCGTATAACGTATTCCTAATTTTTCCCAAACAAGTTCATCAAGAATTAATCCTCTTGGTCTATTATCCTGTTTTATTCTGCTGCCCTTTTGACTATTTTGACTATTATACTCTGCGGCATTTTTAGGCGATGCAACAGCTAAACTCGATTCTGGATTCTGATTCTGATACTTCGGCTTGTTTACATAATGTTCTTCACGGCGTTGAATTGACGGCGATAAAGCTATCATTATGTCCATTGCAACATTGTCTCTCATAATACCGAAAACTAAATCATCTCTGGTTCGTACATCGAGTAAAGCACGATAAAAGTCGAGTTTATTTTCCAGCGTCACACCGCGGACATTAGTTATGACATCACCGGCTTGTAATCCCGCTGCCGCCGCTGGACTCCGTTGCGCTACCGCCTTTATCACAATTTTATAATTACGTTTGCCCAAAGGCTTATTCGACGCAACATCACGCTGCTCAATTTTCACACCTAAATGAACCGATTTCGCTACCTGATTCTCTAATAATTTCGCCGCAACATCAATAACTTGATCAACAGGTATCGCAAACGCAATACATTCCGCACCCTGCCGAATAGCCGCATTTATACCAATCATTTCACCATCGACATTTATCAACGGTCCCCCTGAATTACCCGGATTTATTTGCGTACTCGTTTGAATTGCATTTCTATAAAGAAGCCGATCATTCACCTCAACTTCGCGTCCTAATCCGCTAATTCGACCATCCGTAACCGTAAAAGGATAACCATACGGATTGCCGATAGCCATACAATTTTCGCCCGTCATTAGATCATCAGACCGTCCGAAATGAATAGTCTGCAGCGGAACTTTCGCATCAATTTTTATAATTGCAAGATCAGTATCAAGATCACGTTCAATTAGCCGCGCGATATATTGATCAGAATTATAAGTCATCACCTGAATTTTACGAATTTTATCGACTACATGATAATTCGTAACAATATATCCGCGTTCATCAATGATTATTCCGGTTCCCATTCCGTTATAAGTTTTACCGGAATCTTTCGAGAACTCGTTGACATCATCGGTTCTATCGCCTTGAATACAAACAACAGCGTTTCTATTTTTTTCATCAGCAAGAACAACCCAATTTAACCGTTTATCAGATGCAGCTGCCGTTAATTCTGTAGAACTTACAATATCGTGTATGCCGATGTAACGTCCGAAAGTTGAGTTTGTTATTTCTGTATCGATTACTTCGTGTACTTCGTGCAATACAAGAGGCAAACAAAATAGAAAAAACAATATCAAACACCTAATAAATCCGCAGTGCCAATTATTCAAAAGAGATGAAAAAATAGGCATAATTTTAGAATCACGCCGGAATTTGAAATTCCGGTTGTCTAAAATTGTAAAGGTAAACTTTCCGGCAAATAATCCTGCAAGTTGTCTTGCAAGTATTCGCGAAATAGCAAGGATGAACAATTTAAATTTATCTTTCATAATACCCCGTGTTGAAACAAAAGATTTCAACGCCAGATGCGGAATAAATTGTATAAAACGTTTGAATATGGATTTGCATTTTTGTTTACATGAATGCGATTCGGGTGAATTAGTTTCAGGTGTTTGGGAAATTTTCCAATTTGAATTTTTGCAAATCGTCATAATTTTTCGCTGATTCTTTCGGAACAAATTGACTTGGTAATTAGGATTTGTACTCAAAATAAATTCATTGCTGCTAATGTTTCAACAAGGATAATATACGCCGTGCCGCAGATTATATAAACTTCGCACTATACACTCTTTGTAATATACACTTCGCACTATATACACTTCGTAATATACACATCGCAATATACACAACGTAATATGAATTTCGGACAAGGACGTAAATAGTAAAAACCTGCATTCCAATTAGGTAAACAGGCGGCGAACATCAAAATTAAAATTATTGTAAGAGCAGTTTAAATGTTTAATCAATTTATGTTTAGTATTGCTCTCGAAACAACTAACAAATGAAAATTATCGAAATCTAAAGTAAACGCAACTTAAAATATCAAAATTCAGATAGTCGAACACACGTAATGGATTTCGACTAAATTAAGATAACTTCTTGACCAGTAGTGTTACAGGCGGAATAACCGGAAGAATTTCGCCATATTACCCCAATTGTGTAAAGTCTAAACAAATTTTCGAGCATATTAGAGAATAATTGTAGATTGAAAATAATTGAAAATTGAAGATTTTAGATTGAAGATTACAAATAATTTTAGATTAATTTTAGATTTTTTGTAACGATTTTGTTGCGGTCTCTTGCGAGGTAATTACGGAAAATTACAATTTTTTTTTCGTGAAAATTTTGTGTAAATAAAATAGATAAAATAAACGATAATAAATATTATGATCAATTGCGTATAATGTGAAACGACAAATGAAAATGATCAGTAGAGCAAAATTGTTTACATTTTTTTGAGAGCCGGATAATGCTTTTTTTATACATTGAGATGAAGTAAATTCTAAAGCGGAATTTAAACTGCTTTCACTTGAATTATTAGTTTGAGCTGTCTGATTAACTTATTTTTGAAATCAGGCTTTTAATGAAAATGAATACGGATTTAACCTGCTCTTACTTTAATTTTCGGATTATGTGTCTGCTTATCCTATTGGGCTGCGGACTTTTTAATGAATGGTTTGTATCGCCGAAATTCAAAGTACGATACGTAAATAATGACGAATATAACGGCAAATTCATTTTACGGTACCATATAAGTAAGTGCTGAAATCATATAAATTTAACAAGCGGTTTCAGCTGAAATAAAGGAGAATTTACCAACGTTAGCATAGAATTATAGTCTAGTTTGAAATTTCGATCGTTTGATTATACAGTCTGTACTTAAATTTATACGATTCAATATCAGGGTAATCGTTGCGCAGTGATAAGGTGAAATTATGTTTCTACAGTAAGCCGATATTTGTTACATAAATTTAATTTTGAGCTGATTAATTATTGGTTTAATTTACGAACAATTATTTATGCCGAAGTTGGTAACGAGAGTAACTAATGAAAAAATTATCCCCGGTTATTAATATCAATAAAGATCGTTGTATAAACTGTAATGTTTGTATTCGTGTGTGTCCGGTCCGCTTCTGTAATGACGGCAGTTCTGGTCAGCATATTGATTTGAATCATAATCTTTGTATTGGTTGTGGTTCTTGTGTGCGGCATTGTACTCATGGTGCGCGGGAGATTATCGACGACATTGATATTTTTATGACCGACTTGAGACGCGGAGTCAAAATGATTGCCGTTGTTGCGCCGGCGATTGCAGCGAGTTTTCCTGAGCGGTATTATCAATTTAATACGTGGCTTCGTTCTATTGGAGTTAAGGCAATTTTTGACGTTAGTTTCGGTGCGGAATTAACGGTCAAGACGTATCTTGAGCATATCAAGGCGAATAATCCTGAGCTTGTAATTGCTCAACCTTGTCCGGCGATTGTAACGTATATTCAGATTTATAGACCTGAATTGATTCCGTATCTTGCGCCGGCGCATAGTCCGATGTTGCATACGGTTCTTATGGTTCGCGAGTATTACAAACAATATGCGAATCATAAAGCCGTAATAATTTCACCTTGTATCGCAAAGAAACGTGAATTCGAGGAAACAAAACTCGGTGATTACAATGTTACAATGATAAACTTGGAAAAATATTTATCTGATCACAAAATAAATTTAGACAAATTCGAACCGACTGATTATGACAATCCTGCTGCCGAGCGTGCAGTTTTATTTTCAACACCGGGAGGTCTTATGCGGACTGCTATGAGGGAAGTTACAGGAATAGAAGAAAATATACGTAAAATCGAAGGGCAAGGTATTTATCATTACTTAGACCATTTAGACAGTGCAAGAAAATCAAAAATTAATCCGCTGCTTATCGACTGCTTAAATTGTGAGTTCGGATGTAACGGAGGAACTGGAACGAAACACATTAGAAGTGAGTCGCAAGATGAGCTGGAATCGTTAGTAGAGAGTCGAAGTAAAAAGTTGAGAGAGCGTTATCAAGAAGAGCAAAAAAAGCATCCTTCGGAAGACAATTATGAGATTCTGCACAAACATATAGATACATACTGGCAGCCGTCGCTTTATAATAGACGTTATGCTAATTTGAAAGAAAACGATACTATAAAACGACCGACGCCGCAACAACGGGATAAAATCTATGCTGATGAACTCTTGAAAAAAAATCAGGATGATATTCTTAATTGTGGTGCGTGCGGATATCATACATGTGACGAAATGGCAACAGCGTTATTTAATGGATTATCGCGTTCTGATTTATGTTTTCGCAAGCAGAATTATGTTTTGTCTGCTAATAGAGAGCATGCGATGAATAAAGCAGAAAAACAAGAGAAATTTACATCTGCATTTTTCGATGCAATTGAGGGAATGGTAAAACAGGTTGAAGACACAGCTAATTTAATGCGTGAAATAAAAAATGAATCGGGTGAAATTTCGGATGTGATTTCTACGGTCTCAAAGATTGCGAGACAGACAAATCTTTTAGCGTTGAATGCTTCGATTGAGGCAGCGAGGGCAGGCAAAGCCGGCGCAGGATTTTCAGTTGTTGCCGAAGAAGTGCGTAAGCTGGCAAAATCTTCAAATGAAGCCGCTACAAGAATCGACGAATTAGTAGGTGAATCGAATGCAAAAATCGCAACAGGAACAAATTTGAGTCAAAAGCTTGAATCTGAACTTTTACACATAATGGAAGAAGCAAAAAACTCCATGACAGATGTTAATAACAAATAGCAACGTTACGATAATATACTCATTGTACTTTAAAATTCGGTTTTATTTTTTGTAACAAAAAATCTAAAAATCTAAAAATTACAAAATATTCTTTCTCTGTGTTCTCTGTGTTCTCTGTGGTTAATAAAAAAAATATAGTTAGTACATAACAATTTAATGATTCGAATTTACTATCGATAATAATCTCCGCATGCGAACTGACCACTAACCACTGACCACTGACCACTAACCTAAGGTTGTCTTTTTTGTTTGAATCGGTAGAATACTCGCCGAAATAATTTGAATCAGATCGCAAGTTTTTGCTCTCATGCTTCCAACA
>JAITKS010000323.1 GCA_031278315.1 Planctomycetaceae bacterium
GCAATTCATTAACGCATAAAATAAAATCACCCAGAATGGGCGGTAAAAAATAACGACAACAATTATTAACAACATTATTGTTCCGTTTCCATTACGTTGGTTATGAGTCTCAATATCCGGTCGCCCTTTCAGGGCTGGTTTTGTTTAAAACAAATACCGAATTTTCAAGTATGAATAATATATCAGTAGAATTTTTGTTTCAAATTTTTTTGCAGGTGTGAATTTTAAAACTTACCTTATTTTCAACCATATTTTCAACCTTATTTTTCTGAACAAAACTACCTTAGTAACAATGAATCTCCCCCAAAACAAAACCTTATTACCTTACTATCCGCGAGGCACCTGCGTTCCTCCTAATATTAGTTTTTAGAAGTTACATAGATTATTTACATAACATTTACAATTTTAATAATACATTTAGTTTGATCTAGCTAATTGTTTTGTTTAATGTTATCAAATTCTAAAGTCAGACAATATTTATTATGATTTACGGTTATATTCGAGTAAGTACCGATAAACAAACGGTAGAAAATCAACGTTATGAAATAAATCAATATTGTATTCAGTCAGTGTTGGCAGTTGATAAATGGATAGAAGAAACTATATCCGGCTCGAAAGATATCGGCGAAAGAAAATTAGGAAAACTCTTAAAAAAAATGAAAAAAGGTGATATTCTGATCTGCTCAGAATTGTCTCGATTAGGCAGAAATTTATTGATGATTATGGGAATCTTAAATGAATGTCTGAAAAGAGATATTCAAATCTGGACAATTAAAGATAACTACAGACTCGGTAGTGATATTAACTCGAAAGTTCTAGCTTTTGCATTCGGAATATCAGCTGAAATTGAACGTAATCTAATTTCACAACGTACTAAAGAAGCTCTTGCACGAAAACGCTCGGAGGGCGTTATATTAGGCCGTCCTAAAGGAAGTAAATCAAAAGTAAAAAAACTTACAGGAAAAGAGAAAAAAATTAATAAACTACTAGACCGCAATGTATCAAAAAGCGCAATCGCACGTATGCTCGGAGTAAATCGAATTACAGTCGCCGATTTCATAAAACAAATGAGTTCCGTTACAACATAATTATGATCATGATTATGATTTTCGTAATATATCAGTGGAATATTTTTTTTGACAAGATAAACAAGATTACAGGATAGCGGTTAGTGTATAGTGGTTAGTGGTCAGTGGTTAGTGGTCAGTTCGCATGCGGAGATTAGTACCGGCTATAAGTTCGAATCACTAACAACTAATTGATAGTTTCAAGTTTTGATTCTTTTAATTTATCATTTAAAAATCCTGTCAAAAAAACAAAACTAAAGATGCGGTCGAGACGACCGCGTTCCCGCAAAAAAATAAATTATTCCACTGATATATTACTGAATTTTCTATTACTGATTTTCTATGATTATGAATTTCTATGATTATGATTTACTCAATTTTAGTTACGACTACTCTATATCCTACGACTTCAATTACGCGGATTTTTTCACCGCACTCTATTAGTACGCCGTCTGAAACTACGTTTATTGTTTTTTTGTCAACAACCGCCTTGCCCGACGGAACGAGCGGCGTTATCGTTTTGCCTTCGAGTCCAATTAAGTAATCGTAACTTGCTAATTTTTCACGTTCATTTATTTTTTCAGTTCCTTTAGGTTTATTCCATTTATTCAATGTTTTTGCGACCATCATTGCCGTAATAATCATCCCAACTCCCGACACACATAACATAAGAACAGAATTTTGAGCTTGCGCAAATTGATACGAATTACGCGGAATATAAAATGTCTGCGTTGCAAATACCAAAGACAAAATAATTGCAATCGCACCGCCTAATCCGAAAACACCAAGTCCGGGCAGAATAAATATTTCTACAAGCAAACACAATACACCAACAAGAAAAAGAATAACCTCTAACCATCCTGCTGTCCCGCCCAAGAAGTTCAACCAGAAAAATAAACAAATTCCAATTATTGCAATAAATGCACCTATTCCTAATCCTGTGAAATCATATTTAAGAGCCAAAACAACCACAAAAATAATAAACATCGACATGCCCGGCGACGATAACACGGCTATTAATTTGTCTGCCCAACTCGGTTCAACTAACATCGGATCGCCATCCAACCCATAAAGCATTTTAAACTCTGTGAAATCTGCCGCATGACGATCAACTACATACTGTTCGCCTTTATTGCCGGTTATCGACAATAATTCGCCCTTCTTTTTAATTGCCTCGCCTCGTACCCAATCAGCAGAATCAGCTAGTTCTTTGTATTCTTCTTCACACAAATAATCAGTTATAACCGGACGTTGTGTTCGTGTCATTTTGAATATTTCTATGTTCCGATCAACAAATCCCATCGGAATCGACCATGATCTCAAAGCGTCTTTAGAAAAAATTTCACGAATAATTTTCTTTGCGTCTTCAACTTCTTGTTGTGAAAATTCTGTACTGCCGTCGCCGCCGAGTATTGCCTCATTCCCTAAAACGATCTCGTCGCATGCCAACGCAATCAGAGCAGCATCCGCCCGTGCCTGAAACGGAATATACGCAACTTTCCATACATCTTGCAGTTCTTTTGTATCGGTAAGATACGTTGCCAGACTAATACTCGCAGTTAAATCGCCTCCCGGAGAATCAATTGTTAAACAGATAAATCCGATTTTCTCCATACCGTAAATTCGATGATTCGCCGCTGTGTTTTTTGGATCGATAGTATTTTGAATCGTGCGCATCGCGGCACCAACTTTGTCGTAATTAATGGGACCATTTATGTCAACCCTTATTGCATGACCGAGTTCACCCGGAATTGGTACGGTTCGAATATTATCAGGCCGAAAACCGAGACCGCGTGCGAGTTCAACCCGATCATTTGCAATACGGCTGACAAGATTTATTTTTCTTGCCAAGTCAGCAGTAAAAATCCCGGGTTCACCTGCCGCAATTATTACCGACGGACTATCAACAAACGATTCTGTTTTGCGAAGCTCTTCAACATCTCCTGCCGAAATCAAACGTACACCTTTCTCCGTTTCAACCCGCATTAGAACCGCCGACTTATCAAGCATTTTATCAATCACAGCTTTCGATACTGCTAACCGCTTGCCTGAAATTTCCCAATACGCTTCTTGTTCCGTTTTGGTAATTGTATCGTTATCGCTGTTAGCTTCACCGATTTCCGCTTTCTCCGCAACAATCCGCTCGCCGCATGCTAAGGCTGCAAGCATTACATGTCCTTTTACTGTCTGCGGAAAATATGCAACTGTACGAATACCGTTAAACTTCTCACTTACAAGCAGCTTGGCAATTTCATAACATAACCCGAAAGAACTGCCGCGGCCATATATTTCTTGATCCGGATCAACATTAAATTGTAAAATCAATGTCGGACGTGTGTCATTATTCGTGTCGATATTTTTTTTGATCTCATTAGATACTTGACCCGATTTGTTAGATTCATTTTCATTCCGATTAACAGACAATTCCGATTTGCGAATATCATCAACCGTGTGTTCCAACTTGCGAATAATTGCATGCGATGACTTCCCGCTAATCGGAAGTGTAATATTCAGAATAATACCTTGCGTACTGTCAACGTTTTTCGAACCGGAAGATGAAACAAAATCAGCCGAATCCGCCGCTTGTCCATAGACAACAGACAACATGCCGAATAACGCAATTAAACCAAAAATAATTTTCGTTACATTTAATATTCTCATTTTTATCATAAAAAATTTTAGGTAATATTTCAGTAGAATTTTTGTAAATGTTAAGTGAAATTTTAGTAATATATACTTTTCACACTTTAAATTTCGGTAATATATCAGCGGAATAATTTTTTTCAATTTTTCGTAATTTTTAAACACGAAATACACAAACACGAAATACACAAAAAGGAGTTAATTATCAAGAAGTCCCGCAAAAAATAAATTTTTCTACTGATATATTACCGATATTATAGTTTCCCTTTTGTGCTTGGTATTCCTTTTTGTCTAGGATTTTTTTCTACAGCCATACGTATTGTGCGGGCAGTGCTTTTGAACATTGCTTCGGCGATATGATGTCCGTTTGTACCATAATTGAGCTGAATATGTAAAGCACATAAGGCAGAATTTGTTAAACTTTGCCAAAATTCGTGAATAAGTTCGGTATCGAATTCGCCGATTTTTTCTTTAATGAAATTGACATTGTAAACGAAAGCGGCACGTCCGCTAAAATCGACTGCCGATGTTACAAGTGTTTCATCCATTGGGAGAATAAAATATCCGTAGCGATTAATTCCGTTTTTATCACCGATTGCTTCCGCCAAGCCTTGACCTAATGTTATACCGACATCTTCGACAGTATGATGATAGTCAACATGAATATCGCCGCCCGCTGTGAGTTCTAAATCTATCAATGAATGAGCGGAAAATAACTCTAACATGTGATCGAAAAAACCGATTCCTGTAGAAATTTTACTGCTGCCGCTGCCGTCAAGATTCAATGTCAACGAGATATTTGTTTCTCGTGTCGTACGTGTTATTGAGGCTATTCTCATAATAATTTAATAATTTCAAAATTTCAAAATAGACTTCGTTAAAAATTTCAATCTTATTTTTTGTAACGAAAAGTGAATATTCAAATGTGAGGAATATATATTGGTGAAAAATTTTAAACTGATCATTCTTGCAATATTACGCTGCTAATAAAAAATGAAAGGTGAATTTTACGCAAACCGCCTACACTGTCAATTCCCCATAGATTTTTTGAAATATATCAATGAAATTTTTGTTTTTTT
>JAITKS010000389.1 GCA_031278315.1 Planctomycetaceae bacterium
TCCTGATTCTTCAAAACGTTTTCCTGATTCGTCAAAACGTTTTCCTAAATCGCTAAGTTGTTCGGAAACTCTATCAACTGTTTTTTCCGTTTTTTCATGTTGTTCGGAAAGTCTATCAATTGATCGTTCCGTTTTTTCATGTTGTTCGGAAAGTCTATCAATTGATCGTTCCGTTTTTTCATGTTGTTCGGAAAGCTCTTGAAGAGATTCTTGAAGTGATCTCTTGGTTTCCTCATGTTGTTTAGCAAGCTCTTGGAGATATCTCTTGGTTCTTTTATGTTGTTTGGAAAGGCCTTTTATGGCTTTGTTGGTATCGTTTACAAAGTTTTGGATCACTTTATAAGTTTCTTGTTGCGACTCGCGAATAGCTTGCATGACCGATTCGTGTATCGCAGAAATTGAATTATTAGACATTGTTCTAATTTGGGTTAAAAGTTATGTTTTAAAATTCTTGGTTACTGTTAAAAGACGATTGCACCGGCTATCGCGTCAACAATAAGTTTTTTGGACAGTTTATTGTTTTCTTGGCGGCTTTGTTTCAGTTTTTCGATTCGTTGTATATGTTTATCAATATCGTCTAAAACTGGTTTAGTTCTGATTTCAACAACGGCAATTATTGTATCATTTTCAAGATAAATATCAATTTCGGCAATGATTTGATTATTTTTATCTCGAACTTTACAATTACTTTCAAATTCAAAGTTAAAATTGTAACCGATTTCGTTGAAACGTTTAACACAGCAATGAATCCCCCCAAAAAAAACCTTATGATCTCATTACCTTATTGTTGAAAAATGATTTGTCAATAAGTCAATAAGGTAATAAGTTAATAAGGTAATAAATATGTTGTCTATCGGCTATTAAGTTTTTTGGTGTTTTTTAGTAAATCGTCTAGTTTGGAAAAATAAGATGAAAAATAAACTTGAAACCTTTGAAAATTTTCATTGATATATTACGAAAAAATAAATTATTCCACGATATATTACAAATTTGTCTTTATTTGAAAAAGAGGAGAATTTTTCTGACAAGTTGTTTGATTTTAATCAAAATCAAAATCAAAAACTTAACAAATCAACTAGAAGTTATTAGTGAAAAAATTGCGGACAAAAAAGGTTTTTAGAATTTGTCCGCAATATATTACAAAATATTACGACGCTATAAATTATGACAATTCTTTTTTGATGTGGAATTTTTCGATTAACTCTTTTAATTTGTGTGTTCTTTGATTTATTTCGTTTGTGGTAGCAGCAGTATTTTCGGCGTCATTTTTGTTTTGTTGAATAACTGTTTCGATTTGTTGTAATCCTGTTGACACTTGTGAAACGGCGTTTGCCTGCTCTTGATTTGCGATAGCAATTTTCTCAATCAAATTTGCAACTTGCGAAGCCTGATCAACAATCGATACAAGAGTATCAGCTGTTTGCGCTGCGACATCTGCACCGGCTTGAATTTGAACGTTATTGTTTGAGATCATTTGCGTTGTTTCTGCTGCTGCTTTAGCACTTCTCGCTGCTAAATTTCGTACTTCTTCTGCAACAACTGCAAACCCTTTACCATGTGTTCCGGCTCGTGCCGCTTCAACGGCAGCATTAAGAGCAAGTAAATTCGTTTGGAACGAAATATCATCAATCACTTTAACTACACGTTGTACGTCATTAGCGTTATTTGTAATTTGCTGCATTGACACTACCATTTTTTGCATCATTTCCTGACCAGTTGTAGCAGCTTGATTAGCGTTACCGGCTAATTTATTTGCGGCTTCTGCATTATCTGCGCTCTTGCTCGTTTGCGAACCAATATCATTAATCGATGTTGCAATTTGTTCGATACTCGTTGCCGATTGAGAAGCACCTTCCGACAGACGTTCACTCACTGCCGCTAATTGCGTTGTCGCACTGACCATTTCCAAAACAAGATTATCTACCTCACACAAGACCTCATTCACTTGACATAACATTTGATTCAGACAAATATTCATTACATCATGTTCGCTGCGTATTACTACTTTTGTATCCCATTTTCCGTCTGCTAGATTAATTGCTAACTTCTCAACGCCGCGAAATTCTTCAGTCAAAAACATAAACGAGCTTGCCAAGCCGCCGATCTCATCTTTACGCCGTGTAAACTTCTCGTTGACACTAACGGTCAAATCGCCGGTTTTAGCTATTACTTGCATCGATTCGGCAACATTTCTGATTCCCGGTGCAATATTGCTTGCAATCACCCATGCAACACAAACCGAAAACGCCAATGTAACACAGCTAATCAAAAAAACCAAAAATCTCGACCAATCAGCCGCTTTATTTCCGCGTTCTGCCGACTGTTCATAAACTTTACTAATCATATCCATTAGTTCGCGTGTTTCTTTGTCAAAATCTTTACTTGCGTCGAATAGTTGTATAACGGTTGTATTCTGTTCGTTCACTTTTAGAGCAATTGTTGTCAGATTATTTTTTATTCCGTCAGCGAGTTTTTGTATCTCTGTAATTTTCGGTTTAATTTCGGATTCAAACGGAACAGATTCAAAAGCTTTTATTGTTTCATAAAATTTGCCGTAAGCTGTCCACATTTTTTCATGTGTAGTTTTTCCTTCTTCGACGCCGATTGCAAGTTGATAAGCGTCGTATGAGATTCTAAATGCTGTCAAAGCACCGCGGCAATCGCGGGCAATTTTATTCTTTTTGAAATAATGTAATGTTACGTCGCCGTCATACGTTGCGGCATCAATTCGTCCTTTATATTGGGCGTCTACCATTGACAGTATCTCTCCAAGAACAGCACCGGTTTTACGATATAATTGATCAAAGTCTGTTGACTTACTCAAGCGTTCTTCTTGAAATTGTGCATATTTTTGATCGAGTTCGGCGAAGTTATTTAGTGCTGTAGAAACGGCATTGATTTTTGCTAGATATTGTTGATGTAATTCGTCAGAGTAGAATGTATCGTTTTTAATTTTTTCATTAACAGATTCGAGATATTCTTTTGTTTTATCGATTTGTTCTTTAACTTTTTGTGCGCCTTCAATATCTTTTGCGTAAACGTGAAGCGTTGTATCTGTCATTGCCCGCGAGCCGCCGATAATCGTTTTATATCCGTTATCCGATACGCTGCCGAAATATTGTAATATTTTTAAGCCGCCGTTTACTTCGGAAAGACCATAAAGACTACTAATAACTAAACACGCTGCCATAACTATTAACAACGCAAAACTCAGATATAACTTCGTACCTATCTTGATATTATTTAACATAAAAATACCTACATACCTAATAAAATAAATTCATACAACTAATTGGCATCTTCTAATAATTTATAATATTACATTATTTATTTCTATGAGTTTTCAAAACGATTAATTAACGAAATAGACGAAATTTTGTAATATTAAATATTATCAGCAACAACAGAATTTTCATACTACTTAAATTGCACTAACTTGAATTTGGTTCGAGTTGGTTTACCTACAAAAAGCAGATTTTACCGCATACGTCATTGCATTACCAAAAATTTGTAGTCTGACATGTCAGTTTTTTTTCATGTAATTAGCGTATTTCAAAAAGTAAAAAATGTTTTTTAGAGATTTAAAATGGAATATTTTTTGTAACGATTCATATTCTTGTTGCGGTATTTAATTTCGCATAATTTTTGCTGTCTTGTGCATACTATACAGTTGTACAATAGGAAAAAATATTAACAAATACAATAATCCATTTCGACCCGTATCGTGTAACCTACGAACAGAATCAGCAATACTGGTGATTGTCTGTCTCATAAATTAAATTCAAATCGAGCCGACATTATAGCGGGCAACAAATATTTGTCAATATACCTAAGATATTACAAAAATAATATACCATTCTTACTTCATAATTTGTCTTGACGTGTATTTTATGAATTGTTATTATTTGCGAGTTGTTTTTAATTCGTCAACAATAAAACAATTTTAATTATGAGTTACAATATCTCTCAAGATCAAATTCAGGAACTTCAAACGCAGTATTGCAAGAATCGCGGTCATCGTTTTTCGGATCGTATTCGTGTAGTGATTGCGCTTGCTCACGGATTTATAGTTTCTGATCTTGCTTTAATTTTTATGCTTGACGATGAATCGATACGTCGTTATTTCCGCTTGTATAATGAAGGCGGTATCGATGGTCTTTTGGAAGAGTATCGCAAAAAATTGGGAAAAATAATATTCGTTTTTCTGCCTCCGTATTCGCCCAATCTGAATATTGTCGAAAGAATTTGGAAATTTTTCAAAAAGAAAATTCTGTACAATAAATATTATGAAAAGTTCGCACAATTTTCTGAAGCATGTTTAGGCTTCTTTAAAAATATAAAGAAGTACAAGAATGAATTA
>JAITKS010000405.1 GCA_031278315.1 Planctomycetaceae bacterium
GGGGACTTTTACCCGCCCCGCTGGGGCGGGCTATAATCCGGTTGCCCTTTCAGGGCGATTCTAGTTTTATCCGTGAACGGTCACCTTTTTCGTTACAAAAAATAAAACCGAATTTTAAAGTACAATGAGTATATCAGAGAACACAGCTCTCATCTATTCACATTTCAAACACAATTGAAAATGTTACCACAAACTCTATTTACCAACAAGGGGAACGCAAATTTCATAGCACAATACGTATATAACAGAATTGAATATCATGTTTTGTCACTCATGTTTTGTCATTCATGTTTTGTCATGTTTCTTCTGTTTCGATCATTAGGTTTTCGATTTGTTCGGAAAAGATTATTCTTGTTCCTTTGCCTTTTATTTTTCTTACAATTTCAGAAAAAGCATAAATTAGACAAGGGAAATTGTATTTGAACCACATTGCTAAATATTTTCTGATAACATTCCAAGTCGGTTTTTGCGGTTCAATTTCATTCCAAACTGTTTGCGAACGATAAAAGATATATCGTTCTGATAACGGGTGAATTTCCCAATTGTTCCATGGTTTCGCCCCGCCTGCAAAATGAACGATAGCAGGATTGTTAACCGCTTCCTGAAAAACTTTGCCGCGAAAAAAATTTTTACGTAAATAAACCGGATTGACAACATTATATCGAGGATGAACATAAGTTACATTGCCGACAGTCAGCATATTCATAATATCTTGATCTCCGTAATGTTTTTTACCTACACATAATTTTGTGAATTTCTTTTCGATAAAATTTATAGTTTTATTCAACCAATTTTCTTCACGCCATTTTTTTGCATTTATCAATAACATTCCTGAATTGAAATACCGCAGCGAAAGAGAATGTTTTATACTCGACGGTCCGACGAAAAGATCAGACACAGCGGCTACAATATGATTATCAAGATTTGTATCAAAAAGCGGCTGCAACTCATCTAATACGAGCATATCACAATCGAGATACAGAATTTTATCTGCCGGTATGATTTCCGCAACTAAAAAACGTAAATATGTCGCACGGCTTAAAATTACGCCGCCTGAAGGAATTTGTTTTATAAATATGTTATCGTCTTTAATAAGATGAATTTGTATATTCACACGATTTGATAATATCGATCTAAAAAAAGCTTCAAGCGGATCATTTGTCACTACGCGTGAATCCATTGTCATAAGATGAATATTCAAATTATGATTTTTATTATTATCACACAAAGAACGAATCAATGTTCCCGCATGAGGAAGATAATTTAAGTCTGAAGCAATTGCTATATTCATCATATAAAAAATTAAAGTAACAGTTAAATATAATTAAAAAACGATTTGCCGTCAGGCAAAATTCTTAATTCAAGGTAATATATCAGTGAAATATTTTAAAGGTTAGCGGTTAGTTCGCATGCGGAGATTAGTACCGGTTCTAAGTTCAAATCACTTTTCGGAATTTTTTTGACAGGATTACAGGATTGACAGGATTTTTAAATAATAAATTAAAAGAATCGTAATATACTATTCAATATTTGTAATATTTCATTAGTTAATCACTGGTTTCATTACTTGAACTTTGAATTCGTCGTTATCGTTTTCAAATATTTCGTCATCGTTTTTATTTTTTTCATTTTCTATTGTATTGTTTTTTGTTTGGTCGTTTTCATTGTTGGAATTTTTGTTTTTGTCTTCGGCTTCTTTGTTTTTGTTTTCGTTTTCAAATTTTATTACGATAACATCGTCTTGGCATATTAATTTTATTTTATGTTCTTCCTGTTCAACGATATATTTTACTATTTGTAAATTTCCGATCATTCTCGGCGACGGAATAAATTTTGTAACTCTTTTTCTTCCAGTCGCTTTGTCGATAACAGTTATTCCTATAAAAGTTCTATTTTTTGGTCCGCCGTTTACGTCCTGATCGTGTACCATCGTTAAGTAAATCATAACGGGAGAATTACTCGACATTGAAGCCGGTAACAAATACCATTCGTTTGGATTATTCTCAATATTTTTTTTCCAACATTTATTCATGTTTTTGTCAAATGACATGACATTCTCATGTACCGATGAGTAATTGTTTCGCATTAAAGGTGAAAAACGGCGATTATATTGTACACCGTCGTTGTCACTAACGACCGAATTCGATTGCATTAAATTGCCATGCAGCTTAAACAGCGTAATAAACTTATCACCGTTCTGGTAAATCTTAAAATCTGATAAAGCACTATTTTTTTTCATATCGCCGAAACTAAATATACTGTTGTTATCAATCAAGTTAATTTTTGTACCATTTCCGCTGCTGTCTTCTTCGCCGGCTGCATAAGTTTTATTTTTTAAATCATAAATAAATAAACAATTATTCCGGTTTATTTGATCGTTATTGCTTAATTCTTGAAATTTTTCAACAAGAAATGCAACATAACGCATGTTCTCAAGAATGTTGAACAATTTAGGCGAATTAGGGGCATTAAGTTCTTTCGGCAAAATCTTACGTACTGGAATCAATCCTTCTTCAATTTTAAATAATTCATTTTGAACGGCTTCATTTATATTTTTGTTCAACTTGATATTATTGCTGTCTAAAAACATATCTTTCAAATCTGTTACCAAAATTAATGACGTATCCATTCGCGTATTATTAAAATTATTGACCAGATTATTTACCGTATTCTCCGTATTATTTGTGCGTTGGATAAGTACATTCGTTTCATAACTTGTAATGATATTACCTGCGAGAGTTCCGCGTTTGATCTCAATTCCGCTTAAAGGTTCAATTGCTATGACCTGTTTTAATTCGGGATAAAACAGAAATAAAGAATCACGATCAGAAAAAAGAGAACACGATTCAACTAGAATATCACGAGTCCACATTGTGCTGCCTGTAATAGGATTTATGCCGTATAATTTGTCTCTGTCGCGATAACAAATTACATTCTTTAACACACAAACCATCACATCATGCAGTGAATTTATTACTAAATTATTTTTTGTCAAATGAATAGTAGAATGAGCCATATAATCAGCCGATGCATAGTCTGTGAGTCTTTTCTCGCCCAAACGCCCTCCGTTTACTAGACTTTTTGACCAAAGTAACTTCGGTTTAACACTCGACCCATAACCGCATCCAAACGTGTCAATTGCTATCAACTTCTTATCGTGAGCAAAAATAATTAAATGGTCACAACCTTTTAGAAATTTTGCCATTGTTCTCAATTTTAATCTTCGGTTTGTTGTATCAGCTGTAACCACTGTAATCACATCGTTATTGTATAAAGTCAATTCATTGTCGAAATGTCCGGTTAGATCAAATTGCCATTGCTCTTTGCCGTAACGGTCATACGCAATTAATTTTGTTGAATCGTCATACTCGATTGAATAATTATACTGCGATAGAAACGGCTCTTCATTATTGAGAAAAGGTATCGGTACAGCTCTTTTTGACATATTTCTTGTTGCACCGCGGGCAAGATTCAAAATCGAATACGCATGAACATTTCGTACAACAGGAGTTCGTCTGTTTGACACATTCGTTGATACATTTTCTTCTTTGTTTATTTGAATTGTTATCTCACCATTTGGCCACTGTTTCTCATTTTTATTATTCAGATAATTTTTGAAAGCGTTTCGTTCAAATGCGTTTTTTGCGATTTTTTTGCCTTCTTCACCGTAATAATCTGCGAGTATTTTGTAATAATAATATGCGTCTGCGATAACACCGTTTGCCTCAAGTTGTTGGGCTAAAAATTCTATATCTTCTAATTTCGGCGTCTGCGATTCAGCGTCGGAATTGATTTTATTGACATTCAAATTTTTTCTATTTTTCACGGCTGACAAATCTGTCAACATCTCGATAGCAAGATAAAACTGAGTCTCTTTGTAATGTTTTCTTAATAATTCTTTTGCATTTTCAACTATCGGCAGATTCCGAAATAATGCGATAAAAATCTGCCAATATCTGACTTCCTCCGTAATCGAATTTATATAGTCTTCGTTTAGCAAATCAGAATGTAACAAATTATGATAAGTTATGAGTTCATCAGAGTTGAAATTTTCAGCTGTCTCCGGTTTCATTTCTTTGGAAATATTGAATTGAAAATTATTGTTACGAAAATTATTAAAGATTTTTTCAACAGCCGAGTTAATTTTTTTCATTGTTTGCGGCTCGTTATCATTCTGTTTTATTTGATTCAACAGCATTCCAACAGCGTTGTGTAATTGTGTTGTAATCACGTTATCGACAGCTACGTTTACAGGAAATTCAGATTCAAGATCAAAAACTTTCATAAACGTAGAAATTAAAGCATCAGTGTCGCCGCTTTTTATTGCCACTTGTGCTTTTGCTAGTAAAACGTCAGCGTACTCGGACGGCGTTGATGCAAGAGATTCTAATTCGGGCAAAATATGTTTCCATGCGTTGTAATCTTTTTTGACTGCATCCATCAATGTACGTCTTAAATAAATTGCAGCGGCATCGGTTGGATTTATTTCAAAAGAACGTCTAAATAAACGAATCGCTTCGTTCATATTATTTTCTATCCGTCTAATGTTGCCGAGTTGTATCAATCCGCGTGCGTCGTCAGGATTTATTTCAAGTAAACGTTTCGTCCGATTATTTAGATCAATCCACTGATCAAAACACATTACTTGAAAAGGCGACTGTGAGAAAAATTTACCACGAAATCCAACCAAATTACCAAACGCTATATCAGAACTTTTATTGTTAATAATATTGTTTTGAGTTTGCTCATCTTTCTGCTCGTCTTTCTGTTCATCTTTTAGATCACTCTGATTTTTATTTGTATCAGTCTTTGTATCAGTTTTTGTAACAGCTTCAGGTGTTGACATTAAATCAATTGAACATTTTGCTAAATTTATTATTCCGATATATCCGTTTGAAAGAGGAATGTAATACAAGTCTCCGTTATGGACACCGACTCCAACCGGTTTTAGCGGCGTTGGAAAAACTAACTTCGGACGCTTATCCGCCGTTGCCTCCGCCGTATCGTTTGATGACTTATTTGTGTTGACAGAAAATTCGATTGTATTTTTTTCGCCGTCAATATTCGCCAATAAATTAGGATTATTAAGAACACCTTTTTGAATCGGTATCACACCCGGTGCAAAATTTATCTTAATTGAATTAGCCGTTTCTTGCGAACTTGTAAACTGACCCGTTAAAACTTGTTCCCATATTCTTTTACCTGAATCCATTGACAACGCAAGTACAGAAACAGGCGTAACAACATAAGCAACATCATTATGAATACACGCTGCATACAACGAATTCGGACGATATAAATTTGTCATTTGCCATTTTAATTTGCCTGTTAATAAATCGACACAGTACAAAGCCGGCATGTCAGGCGGTGCAATCAAAACACGGTTTTTGTCGATCATTATACTAGGAACTTGCCAACCGGATTGAGCAAAAAATTGACTAAAATATTCGTTGCTTTCACCAACATTAGATTCGAGATTTATTACATGTCTAACACGTCTAGCGGCTGCGCCTGCACCTGCAACGGCGTTATTTTCCTGAACAGCTGTTTGTTCATAACTGAAACTCCAAAGCGGCGTAATTGTCGTCGAGTCAATAGCGGTAACAAGTCCGAGTCCGGTTGGACAAATAATTATTCCATTTAATATCGACGGCGTTAAATTATAAAATTCACGTAAAGCATCTTTTCGAGCTTGCTGTTCAGATTGAGCAAGCGGAACTTTCGCAATCAATTTTCCGTCTTCAGAATTTAACACAAAGAGCTGCACTAAACCGTCGTTTTCACAGATACAATATAAATGTCCATGAAGCGGCAGCGGCGCACCGAGAAATAAAGTTTCGCTGAATAATAATTCTTCGTCAGAGAATTGAATTTCTGATTCTTTTTTGTTTTTATCATTTTCGGCGTTATCGTCTGATTCGGTTGTTTTATCTTTATCTTGATTCTGAATTTGATTCTGATTCTGATTCTGAATTTGATCCAGCCTTTTATCCCGATTTTCATTTGCAGGCATGACACGCCGAGTTGCCGGATTAATTCTATTTGTCATCTCTGCTAATTCGGCGTCGATTTTGTAGAAAGATTTCTGTACGAAATTTGATTTACCAATTTGCCAAATCAAACTGCCTGTTTTTGCGTCTCTTGCGGTAAGAGTATTCGACTGTTTTGCTAAAGGATTTTCAAAAGATTTATTATTAAAATTTAACGGCGGAAAATGTCTGATATATGAATTTAACCGTTTATATTGTCCTTCGATATAAAAAACTTTTTCACCGTCGCTGCTCATTGAATTTACGATTCTGTCATGCCATAAAAAAATTCGTAATGCTCCTAGTTGTGTTTGGCGTGATGTGAAAAATTGTCCGAAACCGTAATTTTGCAGCAATTGCAAAACTAATTGCGGGATTTGATAATTGTAATCATTTCGATTCCATACACGTTTACCGGTGTCGATATTAATAGCCGATATTTCTTCAATTCCGCGGACAATTATATGATTACCGACAATAAGAGGTTGTGATGCTGGTATATACGTATCGTTTGCAGATTGCACGATAGAATACAATCGCTTGGTATTTATTGCGGTTTCACTTTGACTCGAAATCGGAAAATCCCAAACGGTTTCGAGCAAAGGCGCATCGGCGGCAGTGTCAGGATTTTGCGACGGCATCCCGCTAGGAAGCAGCCAACCGGTTTGTTCAAGCCATCGAACAGCTAGCTCATTGCCGCGGTTATCGATTGATTCTTTTAACCGTGCCAATATTTCGCCCGATGTTGTCGGCCGCCAGAGTTCTTTACCGCCAAATAAAATTCGCGGCTGCGGAAATTTTTTGATAAATTTATCCAATGTTTGTTTAGCGTCGTCTTCCCGATCAAGTTTAAGCTGACAAGTTGCCGTCGATAAACTAAAAACAGGTTCAAATGATTCGAGTTTGAAATTGAACCGTTCCGCTACATAATTAATTTTGTATAACGTCATCAAAGCAGATTCCCAATCACCGAGATCGAGTTGATACATTCCAATAAGAAACAATGCCGTTATACCGGCTTCCGTCGGCAGATACTTTTTAGCTGTATTCTGCAATATTTCAAATGAACCTTGTTTTATAGCGTTTTCGAGTAAACTTTCTGCTTGCGTTTTATATTGTATGTTGTAAGCGTCTTTAGCTTGTTCAGGTAAATTACAGAGTATATCTAGGATTCGTTTTGTGTATGAAGTATTCGCCGTTCTTTCGTCGGGATTAGTTCCGATACGTGTTTTTCCGACATGACTTCGCGGCTGAAAAGGCGGAGGAATCAGGAAGTTGTCAGAAACCTCAAATAACGTTCCGATAACTCGAACCGCTTCATTGTATCTTCCGGCTTGAATCAATCTGTCAACTTGTTCGAGCTGCCGTTCTATCGTCCTATCAGGAGCAGCAAGCTGGACAAAAAACGGATTAACTGCCGATTCTTTTTCTTTATTTTTATCATCGGCTTTGTTATTCGACTCATCTTTTTGATCCGGTTTTTTAATTTCAACTTGTGCAATAAGTAATTCATCTGCGTGACTATTTTGCAAATGATAATTTGAAATCATAACTTGCCCAATTAAAAACGGCAGCGTTAGAATCACAATTATTGTAACAAAAATTTTTTTCATTATTTTTCTCCGCAATTTTTTTTGGTTTATGAATTTTAAAACTAACCTTATTTTTCATCTTATTTTTTTGAGATACTTAAAAAATTCCGCTGATATCTTATCAAATTTTATCTCATGTATATTGGTAAAGCGCCGTTTTCTAGTTGCAGTATGGTCAGATTTATTGCTGTAGTGTAAACTTTTCCGATATAACTTTGTCCCCATGATCCGTCTTCACCTGCTTCTTTTATAATTCTATTATAAATTTTATCGCGGTATTCTTTCCATTCTTTTCCGCCTTGTCTGTATTTAACTTGTGCGAAATAATAGTGAGCATAATGCCAATGTCCGTAATCATTATTGCTTGCGATATTGCCTAGATTTTTATCACAATATTTGATTAGATTCGGTACGAATTTATCGTCGTACTCACCTGCATTGAATAAACATGCTATAGCTGCTGCACTTATTGGCGGACGTCCGCCTCCGCCCTGAATGTTGTATTGTATTCCGTCTGCACCGCCTCTTATTGAACATCTGTGAATATATGCTATAGCTTTGTCGATAATTTCTTTGGGTACAATAATACCCGCATTACGACAACCTCTGAGCGCCTGAACTTGCGTAATTGTAGTTGAACCTTCATCGAAATCATTACCGTCTTTTGCACTGACATATCCCCATCCGCCTGCTTTAGTCTGCGCTTGACCACAGAATTTGACCGCTTTGGTCATAACATCAATTAACTCGATTCGTTGTTTGTCGTCTTCTTCTTCGCCAAGAACTTGAGAAAGAAATAGGAGTCCGAATCCGTGACCGTAAGTATAACGGTCATCATTTTCGGTGCCGACAAGTCCGTTTGAACGAGCTTGCTTGATAAGAAAATTTACCGCAGCACGAATATTTTCGGAATATTTACCTTGTGTCGCCGTAGAACCTTCCGCCAATAATGCGATTCCTGCCATACCTGTCATCGCAGACGGATAAGTACCGTTAGCAGCTTCCCAACTGCCGCGACGCGACTGAGTAGTTGCAAGCCAATCAAGTCCGCGTGTAACAACACGTTTTAATTCCGTATCTGATACTTGTGCCAATCCGTAATTATTAAATGTAAGATTGAAAACAAGAAACAAAATAAACATAAAAAAATTTATTTTTATATCTTTCATAATAATATCTGAACATTGATTGGTGTGATTTGTACGATTTGTGTGATTTGTGTGATTTGGTGATCAGTGTGATTTGTACGATTTGTGTGATCGGTGTGATTGGTGTGATCGTTTGGTTGATATTGGAATAAGGATATTTTTTTTCATTGAATTGCAAACGAAATACAATTTAATAATTTCAAACCAGCCCTAAAAGAGCGATCGGATATTGGATCAATAATAGTAGTTAATGATTCTATTTCAGATTCGGTTCTAATTTCCGCATGCGAACTAACCACTAACCACTAACCACTAACCACTAACCACTATACAGCCGCTCTTTCAGGGTTATATTAATCTTTAAAATTCATAACCTAAAAAAATCGTAATATATCAGTGAAATAATTTATTGTTGTCGGGATCGCAGTTGTCGGGATCGCGGTCGTCTCGACTGCATCTTTAGGCGTTTTTTGTACAAAAAAGATACAGGCGGGACGCCTGCGCTCCTGCCGGCTAAAATATTTTTTAGTAATTCCGCTTAAATTTAAAATCTAAAATTACAAAATATTCTTCCTCTGTGTTCTCTGTGGTTAATAAAAAAATATTTCACTGAAATATTACATTATTTGTGTCAAAATTTTTTCTACGATGAAATTTACTATGTCTTGAATTGATTGCGGATTTTTGTAGAACCCCGGCATTGTCGGCAAAATTATTGCTCCGGCATTGGCTAGTTTCAACATTGATTCAATCTGAATAATACTCAACGGAGTTTCTCTCGGAACTATAATTAACTTGCGTGATTCTTTTAACATCACTGCTGCCGCCCGTTGTAATAAATTATTTGAAATTCCGCTTGCAACACACGACAACGTATTCATTGAACACGGCACAATCACCATTGAATCAGCACAACTCGCACCGCTTGCAATCGGTGCGGACATATCATCCGCAGCGTTCCAATTCACAAACGGAAAATCGGACAAACCAACACCGCATTCCGTTTGCATTACTTCTTTGCCGATAGAACTGCAAACTCCATAAATCTCAATTCCATGATTAAATAACGCACGCAACAACGAAACCGCATAAATACTGCCGCTCGCCCCCGTTATACCAACAATTACTCGCATAGAATTTTTTATAGCAAACCGTTTGCTTTTTCGTATTCGGTTATTTTTTCTTCGTGGCTTAATGTGATTCCGATATCGTCGAGTCCGTTTAGCAGTCTTCTTCTTTTTGATACGTCGATATGAAACGGAATTATCAAACCGCTGTTGTCCGATATTGTACAGCTTTCAAGATCGATAGTTAATTTGTAAGGGCGGTATTCAGATTCGCGATTGAATAATTCGTTTATAACGGTTTCGGATAGTCTTATCGGCAACATACCGTTTTGAAAACAATTGCTGTAGAAAATATCACCGAAACCTGAGGCGAGAATAACTCGAAAACCAAAATCATCGAGTGCCCACGGTGCGTGTTCCCGACTTGAACCGCAGCCGAAATTACATCGTGTCAATAGAATTGTACTGCCTTGATATTCAGGTTTATTTAATTCAAAATCGGGGTCCGGCGAGAACCAATCGTCTTTGTAACGCCAGTCGTAAAATGCGAATTTACCGAATCCTGTTCGTTCTATTCGTTTTAAAAATTGTTTAGGAATAATTTGATCCGTATCAACATCATTCCTATCCATTGGAACAACTACTCCTGTATGTCTTATAAATGATTTCATTATTGTCAAATATTGTTATCTTTAATTATCTGTTATCCCGGCACTAGACGGGCAGATATTATTGTCAAAAAAGTTAAAGCACAACTATAATCTTTAACCTGAATTGCAAGCATAAAAATTGCTGACAACAGTTTAATATATCGCAATTAATATATTATTTTGTGTTGCAAAAAGAAAAATAAGCCGAAAAAACTGTTGTATGTATTTCAAGCCGTCGATTATTAGAAGTATAAACTGAATTTGTATTGCGTCAATATTGGTAAAAATTTTTTGTCTCCAGTTTGATATACCAATTACACTTTAAAATTCGTTTTTTAGTAATATATCAGTGGAATATTTTTTTTATTAACCACAGAGGACACAGAGAACACAGAGGAAGAATATTTTGTAATTTTAGATTTTA
>JAITKS010000436.1 GCA_031278315.1 Planctomycetaceae bacterium
ATAAATAGTAATGTCTGCTCAAATTGGATTTCAAATTTTGCAACACGACCATCGTTTTTATTTCAAGGTGTTACAATGAATTTAACTATAATTCTGTCGGAATTATTGTTTAATTCGACTAAATCAACAATATATTCAACTCATTACTTACGTTGGCATAGTGAATTTAGACCATATTTATTTCAGACAATTCCTTACATAAAATTCGACAATAAAAGACGAATCTTTAATTTCGCAGTACCTAAACTTCAATATGAACATGAAAATCAACTGCTTTCAACAATTATGAATACTAAAAAACGTTTAGGTGATTACCTTCAATCGACGCCACACAAGACTAATCAAGAAATTTTTTACCGAACAGCTGGCGGCAGATATTTCAAGATTTTTCTTGATAGAAATTTTGGAACTGAAAGTAAAAGTAATAAAAGTAAATGTTTTCAAAAACAGTATAATGTTCACGCTATAATTGCAATTTTGAGTTCCAATTTATGGTGGTGGTTCTATACATTACATTTTGATATGTACAATTGTAAGGATTATATGATGTATGGTTTTCCATTCGACTATGATAATTGTTTCTGTATAAATGAACTTGCAAAAATCGGAAAAAAACTTTGTGACGATTTGCTTAAAAATGCTGAGAACAAATCTCAAAATTATGCATCTACCGGTAAAAGACAACAACTAATTTTTTCACCCGTTTTATCTAAACCGATTATTGACGAAATTGATCGGATATTAGCGGAACATTATGGTTTTACGGAGGAGGAGTTGGATTTTATCATTAACTATGATATCAAATACCGCATGGGCGGCGAAGAAGAAAACCCTTAAAATTCAAATATGAAACGGATACACGAAACAAATTTTTCTTTTTTATCGTTGTGTAATGTTGGTTTGGCGTCTTCAATTGAGATGGAACCGAATCGACGTTTGAATGTGATTACAGGCGATAACGGTTTGGGAAAAACTTTTTTATTAGAATCAGCATGGCGGGTAATGACCGGAAATTGGGCAGAACTACCCGCATACCCAAAAGACACCGAAAATCACGCTGAGATTTCATATTGCCTTTCAAAAAACGGTAAACTCAATTCGATAAAAAATTGCATCAAATATGATGTCCAACGCGGAACATGGACTCGTGATAACAAAAATTCTTCCGTATCGGGAATTGTAGTTTATGCTAGAGTCGATGGTTCTTACACAACTTATGATTCTGTCATTCCAACAGATATTGCTGAAAAACAAAACAGATTTCTTTCCTTCAACGATGTATTAAACGGAATCAACGGAACAATTGAAGGCTTGATTCGAGATTGGGTTAAATGGCGAATGGATACAAAGAAATATCCGTTTGAAATACTTGTTAATGTTTTGAAAAAAATATCGCCGCCCGATATGGGTGAATTGTGTCCGGGACTGCCGGTTCGTTTACCAAAAGAACCAAGAGAAATTCCGACAATTATTCATCCTTACGGCGAAATACCAATTATTCACGTTTCCGCCGGAGTAAAACGAATTGTTTCTTTGGCATACTTAATTGTATGGGCTTGGTACGAACATAAAGAAAACGCAAAATTGTACAATAAACCGCCTGAAAACCGAATGGTAATTCTTATTGACGAAATCGAATCACATTTACACCCGAAATGGCAACGGACAATTTTACCCGCTCTTCTTGAAATTCAAAAATATCTTTCCAATGAATTAGAAATCCAATTTTTCGTTTCAACTCATTCGCCGATTGTTTTAGCATCCGCTGAAACTTGCTACGACGAACAAACTGATCAGTTATTTCATCTTAAACAAATCAAACCAAACGATTCCAAACACGATCAAAAAATATCCGAAATAGAATTATCGGAAGAAATATTTCAAAAACAAGGTCAAATCGGTTCTTGGCTCGTTTCGCCGATATTTGAACTAAAACACGCAAGATCAAAAGATGCAGAGACAGCAATTGAAAAAGCAAAATCGTTACAGTTACAAGATTCACCTAAAAAGAATGACGTTGCGATGGTTCATAAGGAATTACTGCGTTGCTTATCGGAAACCGATTCATTTTGGACAAGATGGATATTTTTTGCAGAAAAACATGGAGTAAAAATATGATTCCCGTAAAACTACAACTTGAACCGTCTCATTTTGATTCAAAAGTGCGTCAACCGGGTCAAGCTTTTTTATCCGTATGTCCTTCACCGCATGGAAAAGATTGGAAAAACCGCAATTATTGGCGAAAGATTCACAAAGATTTATATAAACGTTATAGCGGACTATGTGCTTACACAGGAATGTGGTTTGCCGATATTAGCAAGTCCGTTGATCATTTTCGTCCCAAAAGTATTTATCCGCATCTGGCATACGAATGGAGTAATTATCGTCTGACAACACAAAAAACAAATTCTAATAAATCAGATATTGATAACATCATTGATCCGTTTCTGGTACAAACAGGATGGTTTATTCTTGAGTTTCCTTCCTGTTTAATCAAAGCCGGTAATAATGTATCGAAATTAGAACGAACACAAATCGAGTTTACAATAAACATACTTAAATTGAATGACGATGATGAATATGTCAATTCAAGACACGAAAAAATTACACAATATATTGACGGTACAATAAATTTTAATGATATGAATGCAAAATACCCTTTTATCGCCTACGAATTACAACGACAAAATTTAACTAATATTGCCATACTAAAAACAATATTTAAAACGTTTCACCAAACATCACCATAAATCGTAATATATCAGTGGAATTTTTTTTGAGATCACGAAACACACGAAATAACAAAATACACGAAAATTATCTAAAAGAACCTTTCGTGTAATTTCGTGTAATTTCGTGCGTTTCGTGTTAAAAAAATTAAATCAACCGTTTGCGGAGATTTTTCACATTTACTGATAGACTTGATATGAAACCTTATATTCCCAAAGAACTCCCGCTTTCAAATATTGATTTTCATCGGCATTTTAAAGCTGTGGGAGAATCAAATGCGGAACTAGCACGTTTTGATGAACTTCTACAAGGATTGCCCCAACCGGAATTATTGCTTGCTCCGCTTATAAATGAAGAAGCATTACTCTCTTCACGAATTGAAGGTACACAAGCAACAATTACCGACGTTTTAAAATACGACGCCGGTAACAAAAAAATAATCGAACAACAAAACGATGTTCAAGAAGTGATTAATTATCGAAACACGATGGAGTTTGCGGGTCAACAACTCTCACAACGTCAATTATCGCTCGGTCTGGTTCGTGAAATGCATCAGATGTTAATGGACGGAACTCGCGGAACAGAAAAATTTCCCGGCACGTTCCGCACTAAACAAAATTATATAGGTCACCCAAACGCAACAATCGAAGAAGCTGCTTTTGTACCGCCTGATCCTATCCGGCTGCAAAGTGATCTTGAATCTTGGGAACGTTATGTCTCTGGAAACGATATTGAGATTTTATTGCAATGCTCTCTCGTTCATGCACAATTCGAATTACTGCATCCGTTTAACGACGGCAATGGACGAGTTGGACGACTTTTAATTCCATTATTTCTTTATCAAAAAAAGAAACTTTCAAAACCCGCTTTTTACATCAGCGGTTTTCTTGAAAAAAATCGAGACCTCTATTATCAGGCATTACAAAAAATTTCTTTGCACGATGATTGGGATACCTGGATTGAGTTTTTTTTATACGCGGTCACACAACAAGCAAAAACAAACAGCATTATCGTTAAAAAAATATTATCTCTATACGAAAATATGAAAAATAAAATTCAAATTGCAACTCACTCACAATATACGATCAATGTATTAGATTTTCTATTTTCCTATCCGCTGTTTCAGGGAAATAAATTTTTAAAAGAAAGCAATATCGCCAAAAAAACGGCAGACAAATTACTTTTACAGCTAAAAAATGCCGGAATCGTTCAAGAAACCGAACCAAAACGCGGTAGAACCCCAGCAACTCTGATTTTTAATGAACTGCTAAATATCACCGAAAATATTGATACAAATTAACTATTTTATCTATTTTAACACAAAAGACATATTTTGTGGCTACTGAAACGCCTTTTCAGTAGCCGCAAAGCATTTTGTGGATATTTTACTAGCAACAAACATACAAACAACCAATTTTGATCTCAACTGTACTTTCAAAAAAAATTAAACTTAATTTCTTGTAATATATCAGCGGGATTTTTGTTTTTTTGAGATTACGAAACACACGAAATTACAAAATGTACGAAAATTTTTGGTTCGTATTTTTTTCGTCTATTTCGTTTTTT
>JAITKS010000007.1 GCA_031278315.1 Planctomycetaceae bacterium
GGAATAAGCTAACTATCAAGAAGTCCCGCAGGGACGATGGTTATTTCAGATTTTACCCATTCTCATATCTCAATAAAGTGTCGTCCCTGCGGGACTTGGATAAGTTATAGACGTGTGAGCCGTAAGCTAAAGCATACGGTTAATAAAGTGTCGTCCCTGCGGGACTTGGATAAGTTATAGACATGTGATCCGTAAGCTAAAGCATACGGTTAATAAAGTGTCGTCCCTGCGGGACTTGGATAAGTTATAGACGTGTGAGCCGTAAGCTAAAGCATACGGTTAATAAAGTGTCGTCCCTAGCGGGACTTCTTGATATTTAGCTCTTGTTCGTATATTTCGGGTTTAAAAATTACAAAAATTTGAAAAACAATTATTCCACTGATATATTACCATTTTTTTTATTAACCACAGAGGACATAGAGAACACAGAGAAAGAGGATTTGGTAATTTTAGATTTTACCCATTCTCATATCTCAATAAAGTGTCGTCCCTGCGGGACTTGGATAAGTTATAAACCTGTGATCCGTAAGCTAAAGCATACGGTTAATAAAGTGTCGTCCCTAGCGGGACTTCTTGATATTTAGCTCTTTTTCGTGTATTTCGTGTTTAGAAATTACAAAAATTTGAAAAACAATTATTCCACTGATATATTCCACGATTTTTTTTATTAACCACAGAGAACACAGAGAAAGAGGATTTTGTAATTTTAGATTTTAAATTTTGGATTTTGTGTTAATTTGTCCATTTGATTTTTGTTAATTTATCCATTTGATTCCGTGTGTGGTGAGTACACCACGCACGGCTACATTGGAGATACCCCTTCGGGGTATGATAATGATAATGATTATGATAATGTCTGTAGAGACATAAGGTATTGTGTCTCTACATTTCGGTTTTATTTTTTGTAACAAAAAACAAAATTTATGAGAAAGAAATATAACTACAAAAAATTCTGCCATATCACCATGTTGCATTTTTTAAGATGATGACTATATTGTTACAGTATTTTTTGCTAATACTAACATAATACTTGTATGTTAAAATTCGACAGCTCAAAAGCTTTCTTAATGTCTGCTTGCCAGAACTAAAAGACGAATTAACCTCAATCTAAAAAGGTTTTCATTCACGTATAATCAGCATAAAATACTTCTGCCTTGACAACGGAGTTATCGCAGAAAATTTTCAAAACAATAACAATATTAACAAAACTTCAATTCACATGAATACAAAAAAATTTTTACAAATCGCCCCGCTACTAACCTCGATATTGCTCCTGCTGCCGACAATGTCTGCCGCCCTCGCACAAACCAATAACAAATCACCCAATAACACAATCGATGTGCCGGTTTACAAAAAAATTCAACCCTTGATTAAAGAAAATACTTTCCTCGTCATTTATATCAACGCCGATAAAATTGACCTCGACAGCTTTATCAATAAATCAACAACATACGTAAAACAGTTCTCCCAAACTCTCAAACAAAAATTACAAGAACAGCCAAAAACAAAATCACCCGAACCCGAAATAACACCCGAATCCGAACCTACAACTCCAACCGACCCCAATGCTGCTCCCGCAACAACCCCGACACCAATCCCGCCTAATGCGTCACCTGACACTGAACAAAAATCGGAAACTATCTCAGAACCAAACAATACCAGTAACACCAAAACAAAATCGGAATCTGATATCACCGAACAATCAGATGAATCACTCGAAAAAAGTTTATATCTGTTTTTTGATAATATCAGCGAAAATACACGGCAAACAATCGGAAGCACATTAAAAGATTTACGCGATAACGGTATCAAAGAATTATATATTTTGTCAACAATGGAAATCTTACAACAATGTCAAGCAATTATTGCTGTACAAGGTAAAATAAAATTGAACCCTAAATTAAAAACAAAATTCCAATCAAATGGAATTCATCTTTTATCTGATTCATTAAACGGATTCACTGTTTTTGCTTACGATCCAAATTCAGTTCAACTTTCACCCAATCCAACCAACAACACAATCATCGATCCGAATAATCCACAACCCGAAAATCTAGATGATTCTGACATTAATACCCCCTCTGATAATACACTAATAACTACACAAGATAACCCCGCAAATCCCAATCCCAATCCAAATCCCAATCGGCTGTCACCCGACGGAAATCAGACAAACACTCCTAGTAATGCCGTAATTGATACAATAAATAAATACGATAATGTTGTCAAAATTTTCAAGAATCTGAAAACCGCAAAACGAAGCGAAATTCAATCAGGCTTACATATTCATCGAAATGCCCCCATTCGAATTGTGTTCGCTCCGTCGTCAGGATTAAAATCATTGGCGAGTATGGCACCAATGTTTATTGCGGGAAATCCGGCATTAAAATCGAAATCTACACAAGATATTATCAAAACCGGTTTGCAAATTTTTAGTAAGTTACAATCTGTATCTATCGGATTCATTCCCGAAAATATTAGATTAAATTTCGCTATAGAATTTATGAAAGAAGAAGATGCACAATCAGCATACACGTTGATCAAAAAAATATTCAACGATATTAAATCGGCACTAAACGAAAATTTCAAAGAAGAACAAGAAAACACGCCGCCCGAACAAGCCGCACATATAACTAATCTTGTAAATAAACTTCTCGATACATTCATGCCGCATTTACGAAAACATCGTATCGTGTACAGCGTAACAGAAAAAGTTATCAGCGAGACCAATAATATCTTTGCCGAAATATTCGCAATTACATTCTCGAAAATAAAACTTGAGTCAGAAAATATCGTCATGCTTAATAATGTCAAAGTGACTATTCTTGCTCTTCAAAATTATCAAGTTGTCCATAAAAATTTACCGCCGCTTTATACAGTCGATGCAGCCGGTAAACCGCTGCATAGCTGGCGCGTTTTGATTTTACCATTTTTAGACCAAAAAAATTTATACGACAAAATCAAACTCGACGAAGCATGGGATAGCGAATACAACAAACAATTTCACAGTGCAATTGTCAATGTGTACTCAAATAAAGGAATAGGGACAAATAATAAAACAAATGAAACTTGCCGCTTGGCTGCAATTATCGATTCGCCTATGAAAGCAGGTAAAAGCGTTGATATAACAGAAATAAGCGACGGTACTTCTAATACAGCAGCTATTGTCGAATTACGAAAACCATTTTGCTGGATGAATCCAAACACAGACATAACAATAGAAGAATTTTCAAAACCGCTGGACAATAAAGATACATTCATCGGAGGTACACAAGAAGACAATGTAATAATCGGATTTTGGGATGGTAACGTAAAAAAAATACCGCTCACAACATCTCCTGAAACACTAAAAGCTATCGCAACACCAAGAGGCGGAGAAAATATAGCTTTACCTTGAAATATTTTAACAACTCTTTACGTATATTTTAGGTTTGATTCGCCTGCTTGCTCACCGCAAAGCAGACGGCTCAAACCGAATTTTAAAGTACAATGAGTATATTAACGGACGGTATATTAACGGTGAATAGCTGCAAATTATTGTTGAGACTGAAATCTAAATTGCGAGTTGTTTTGAAGATGTCATTTTGAGGTATAGTTAGATGCGGGATATATTTTGTTCGCCGATAATAATTCAAGCATTTATTATCGGCGGTTTATCGGCGGTTGCATTTGGTTTGATTGGTGTATTTATTGTTGTTCGCCGAATCGGTTATTTGGCTGGAGCGATAGCTCATTGTGCGTTTGGCGGAATCGGAATCGGAATCGGTTTACAATATATTGTAACGTTAAATTCTTTCGTAATCTTTCGAGCATTCATCCCAGACCCAATGTTTGTTGCAATGATCGTTGCGATAATTTCAGCAATGTTGATTGGTGTCATTCGGATTGTATCAAAAGAACGTGAAGATACTGTAATCGGTGCGATCTGGGCATCCGGAATGGCAATTGGACTTTTTCTAGTCGCAATTGTACCGAACAACAGAAATATTTCAGATTATCTTTTTGGTACAATTATTTTCAATACACGCGAAGATGTTTTCAGTGTCTTGCTGGTGAGTGTAATTGTACTCTTGGTAATGTTTCTTTTTTTTAAACGATTTGAAGCAGTTTGTTTTGATGAAGAATTTTCAAGGCTGAAAGGAGTCAACACGGCGTTTTATTTTCAGCTTTTGCTTATTTTAACAGCGATTACTGTTGTTGTATTAGTTCGAATAGTTGGAATTGTGCTTGTGATTGCAATGTTGACATTACCCGCAGCAACTGCTTGTAGATTCACAAGTAGAATTAGTTCGGCATGTATTCTTGCTGTGATTGTTGGATTTATAAGCAACTGGATTGGACTTTTTGCAAGTGTTTTTTTTAATTTACCGCCTGGACCAACAATAGTAATTGTTGCATCTTTATTGTATTTCATATCGTTAGTAGTAACGAAATCATCAACTGCTTGAGACGTAATATTTCACCGAAATATTTCACCGAAATATTACGTTTATTCCATAACGTAAAGACACAAGACATTGTGTCTCTACATGTCTGTTTTTATTTTTTGTAACGAAAATCTAAAATTACAAAATTATCTTTCTCTGTGTTCTCTGTGTTCTCTGCGGTTAATAAAAACAAAATAACGTTTGTTAAAAATTTTCACTGATATATTACAAAAAAATTAAAACCCAAATGGCAAGTTCTAAAAAGTCGATTTTTATTTACAAAATTGGACTCACAAAAATCATTGTTTGTACAAAATGATTTTCGCGATATGAAATTTTTCTTGTCATAAATTCGGATATTATTTTGAGTTAGATTCTATCTTATAAGCTGCCCTGTTCAAAAGATGCAAAGAGGTTACAATATTGTAGTATTTTTTACGTAAATGTAACGCAAGGCAGAAAAAGTTCGAAATGAAATCAACCACAAATTAATGTAACTGCTGTTGTTTTCTTAATTTCTATACTCTCTGTTTTCAGTATTTGTCTGATACTGAGTTTACGTAATAATTGTTAAACTGTAACAATTACTAGACTTAACCCTACTCCAACCCTAAAGGAGCAAAAATGAATTTACAAACGCCCAATAATAACGACTCAACAAGAACCAACAATCGTTCTCGTAACGTAGTACCGTGTAGCGGATTATGTTCACGTTGTATCGACGGATGCCGCGGAAATTGTGAAGTATTCAAGGCAACATTCAGAGGCCGCGAATTAATCTATCCTGGACCATTTGGTGAAGTAACCGCCGGAGGTGATAAAAATTATCCTGTAGATTATTCTCATCTAAATATTCAAGGTTATGCGCAAGGTGCTGAAGGTATGCCGGATGGAATTATCGCTTCGCCAGATACTGCTCGATTCCCAATTGTCAATACTGAAACATCTTATGGATGGACGCAAAAAGTTAAAATGAGCGTTCCTATTTTCACCGGTGCATTAGGTTCGACAGAAATTGCGCGAAAGAATTGGGAACATTTTGCTGTCGGTGCAGCTTTGTCGGGAGTTACAATCGTTTGTGGTGAAAATGTTTGTGGAATCGACCCGAATTTAGAACTCAACAATAATAAGAAAGTCGCCAAAGCACCTGACATGGATCGGCGAATCGAATTGTACAAGAAATATCACAATGGACAATTCGGTGAAATTTTGATTCAAATGAATGTAGAAGACACAAATCTAGGTGTTGCTGAATATATCATCAACAAACATAAAATCGAAACTATTGAATTAAAGTGGGGACAAGGTGCAAAATGTATCGGCGGCGAAATAAAAGTAGCTCAACTTGAACGAGCTATCGAATTGCAAAAACGCGGTTATATCGTTACACCTGACCCGTCCGATCCTATTATTCAAGCGTCATTTAAAGCTGGTGCGATAAAAGAATTTGAACGTCATAGCCGGCTTGGTTTCGTTACTGAAGAAGGTTTTATGAAAGAAGTCGAAAGATTACGAGCTTTAGGTTACAAACGAATCACATTAAAGACTGGTGCTTACAGTCTTAAAGAATTAGCGATGGCAATTAAATATTGCTCTAAAGCGAAAATTGATCTTCTTACAATCGACGGAGCATCCGGCGGTACAGGAATGAGTCCTTGGCGAATGATGGAAGAATGGGGAGTGCCGTCAATTTATTTACATAGTGCCGCTTATGAATTTGCAACGATTTTACACGCCAAAGGTGAACGAGTACCTGATTTAGCTTTCGCAGGCGGATTCAGTTCGGAAGACGGTGTTTTCAAGGCTTTAGCTTTAGGTGCGCCGTATGTTAAAGCTGTTTGCATGGGACGTGCACTGATGATTCCGGGAATGGTCGGTAAAAATATTGAACAATGGATAAAAGAGAATAATTTACCGAAATCTGTTTCCGAATTCGGAAGTAAGCCGGAAGAAATTTTTGTCAATTACGAAAAAGTAAAGAATATCGTCGGTGCAAATGAGATTCAAAATATTCCGCTCGGTGCTATTGGAATTTATAGTTACGCAGACAAAATAAAAGTAGGGCTGCAACAACTCATGGCAGGAGCAAGAAAATTTAACGTTACGAATATTACAAGATCAGAGTTAATGTCGCTCACGGAAGAATGTACAAAAGTAACAAAAATACCTTATCTGATGGATTGCTATCGCGAAGAAGCATTAAAGATATTGTAATTATTGGTAACAATTAAATTGATTCTGTATAGCCATTGGTATTGCGTTGAAATCGGACATCGTAATGACATGAGTTCATAATAACGCAATACCAATGGATTAAAAATCAAATAAAAAACATGAAATAAACAAAAATTCCATTGATATAGATATAGTACAAATTCCGTAAATCGTAATTCAATCTAAAATCTAAAATCTAAATCTAAAATCTAAATCTAAATCTAAAATCTAAATCTAAAATCTTAAATCTTAAATCTTAAATCTAAAATCTTAAATTTTAAATCTTAAATTTTAAATCTCAAATCGTGCATAATTAGGGGGGTGATATTATTGAATAGGTGTAATAATTTCTGTTACGAAAATGTTCAAAGCGATTGCGAATTGTTCAGGTTGTTCCATTGGTGTTAGGTGTCCGGCATTTGCTATTTCGATATATTTACCGTGTTTTGCTGTTTGGGCGAGTTGTTTCATTATATCTGGCGGAGTAAATTTATCTTCTTCGCCGCCGATTACTAATATGGGAATATCAAATTCTTTGAGTAAATCTGTTGTATCGTGCCGAGTCATCATTCCCCATGTTGCAGCTCTGATACCGATTAGATTATTTGACTCAATCATTGATCTTACTTCATCGACAATATCGGTTTTGTTTGAGTATGTGTTTGAAGCAAAAAGGCGCGGAATCATTGAATCGGCGATATTACGTAAAATATCGTTTGACGGGTTAATTGAATGATCGATATCATTGATAAGAGTTTGTCTAACGAGTTTACCTTCGGGCGTATCGGGGGCGGTTTTTGTGTTACACAGTACTAAGCTGTTAACTCGATTTTTATATTTATGAGCAAATTGTACAGCGATATAGCCGCCCATTGACAGTCCTATTACGGTTATTGGCTTATTGACTTTAATATTGTTTAATATTGCATTTAGATCATCTGCGTATTGTTCTATTGCGGTGTTTATTTTTGTTGAATTTGTTGTTAGTGTTGTCAATTTACTTTTACCTAATCCGCGTAAATCTGGAATTATTGTACGATAATTCAAAAAATTATTTTGGTGAGTAGTTATGTCGGGTGATTTATTAGTTTCAGGTTTAGAATTATTCAAAAGAAAATTGGCAACTCGGTGCCACATTGATCCGTTAAATGGAAAACCGTGAATAAACAGCAAAGGTATATCTTCGCCGTTATCGATTAAATTAAACGCAATCGGCGACGGTTTCGTATCCGCTAGCGTAACAGTTTTATAACACAGATTTTCGCTTATAGCTTTCATAAAATTCTCCTATATAGTGTAGTGGTTAGTAGTTAGTTCGCATGCGGAAATTAGCACGGATACTAAGTTCGAATCATTATAATATATTTAGTGAACTATAGTTTTTTTGTGTATTTCGTATTTCGTTTTTCAAAAAAATATGGTGAAAATAAGGTTAATTTTTACCGAAATATTACGTTTATACAATAACATAGAAATACAAGGCATTGTGTCTCTACATAGCAAAGTTTATTTTTTGTAACGAAAAATCTAAAAATCTAAAATTACAAAATTATATTTCTCTGTGTTCTCTGTGATCTATGTGGTTAATAAAAAAAAATATGGTTAGTACATAACAATTTAATGATTCGAATTTACTATCAGTAATAATCTCCGCATGCGAACTGACCACTGACCACTAACCACTGACCACTATACACTATGCACTAGCCGCTAACTGCTACTCTTGTGACTTCGCCTAGAATAACTAATTTGTCTATTGGCGTCCATACGATTTTTTTTTGCGTTGCTGGAATCAATATTGAATCACCTCTATTCAATATTTCTTGCCCAATTTTCGCAGAGCCGCTTAAAACAGTCCAAATAGAACATCGGCCATTTGAATTGATTTCAATCTGTTGCTCCAATGTCCATCTATACAATAAAAAATTGATGTCAACAATCAATAACTCACAAATAGATAAATCTGTTTTTTGAGGAATAACCGGATTTATTAACAAATTATTCGTCCGCAACGCACGAATAGCTTCACTTTTGTGTAACTGCCGATGCTGCCCGTTTTGGTCAATACGATTCCAATCAAAAACCCTAAAAGTTGTATTACTCGGCTGCTGTATTTCCGCAACCATCACACCCGCGCCAAGCGCATGAATTGTCCCGGGCGGAATGTAAAAACAATCACCGCATTTCACCTCAATCCGATTCATAACCGATTCAATTCCGCCATCAAGAATAAGCCGTTTCAATTGCTCATTTGAATATTCACCATTAACACCTATCCACACAACACTGTCATTATCCGATTCCACAACTACCCACGCCTCGCTCTTGCCCTGATATTCAAGTTGCATCTCTTCGGCAAGATTATCATCAGGATGAACTTGAATCGATAACGTACTTTTTGCATCAAGATATTTCAACATAATCGGAAAACGCTTAACAGAATCTTCCCCCAACAACTCAACAGTCCGTAACGATACAATTTCATTCAAAGAAATTCCGCACAGCTCGCCATTGGCGATTATACTTATATCTTGAGGTAAGTCGGTAATATCCCACGATTCTGCTACACATTCCAACTCATCCGGAATTTGACGCTTAAACAAAGTCCGCAACCGCGAGCCGCCCCAAATATAATTTTTATAAATCGGTACGAATCGTAACGGATAAAGCGGTATATCTCTTGCTGATTTCATAATATTTTTCATCACTCAATTTTAATACGAAATACAAATGAAACACCGTTTGTCGAAATATGGAAAACACAAAAAAGTAATATATCAGCGGATTTTTTTCGTAATTGTCTATTTCGACATTTCTGTTTTAATTTTTTTTAACACGAAAAACACAAAAGGTTTTTTTAGATAATTTTCATTTATTTCGAGTTTAAAATTTTTTTGTGAAATTTAGAGTGTCTCGATTGTTTCGTAATCTCAAAAAAAATCTCTTTATGTTGTGTTCTCTGTGATTAATAATAAAAAATTTCACTGATATATTACATAAAAACGAATTTCACTGTACGAAAAGTATATCAAATTTTTTCAAAATCAAATAATTTATTCAAAAATTGCTCTTGTCTTAAAATGAAAAAATTGGCATTATTCGCTAACTATACTCTATCTTGAAACAATTTCGCGAATCAAAATATAGTAATTTAATTTCTACAAACCTATTTTTTTAAGCAGAGACGCAATGTATTACGGCTCTAATACTGTGATTTACAAATATTTCACTGATATACTCCTTGTACTTTAAAATTCGGTTTTTATTTTTTGTAACTTAAAATATTGTCAATAAACATTGCAATAGTTTTGTACGATAATACCGGTTGCCATGTTAAGACAATTTCAATGATAACTTTCAATAATAACTTTCAATAATAACTATTTTAAAACGAAAAACCGAAAATTAAAATGTGAAAAGTATATATCACACTTTTATTAACTATTAATTATTAACTTGACATAATCAATACACCAGCCGCAAAAAAGGAATAACGTTATGCAGCTTTCGTTGCGAACTCTCCTCGCATTTGAGGATAATATTTTTGATATTGAACAACACCGTTACCTGGAACGGACAATTCCGAACCACGAATCGGCAGCTCAAACTCTTGAGCGGCTCCGTAACGTAATGCATGATCCCAAAATTAATGTACCGGGCCGAAACGGACATCAAGAAGAACTCGATCCCAATATCGTCGCCGAATATCTCGACTACCAAATGACAAAAGAATACCAAGAACAATTTGAAAACTTTTGTCTCTCTTCAGATAAATATCTAGCTGAAGTTGCATCCGTACACCAAATTATTTCAAACGTACTCGGAGAACCCGCACGAATAAGCCGCGAATGCAGATTCCGATGCTACGACCTGTTCCAAAAAATTCCGCATCTCAATAATTGTTACCAAAATGAAATTCAATTCGCAGCCTTTCCGCAAATTCAACCGCCTATCGCCGTCTCACAACAAATTCCGCAAATTATCACTCCGCAAACTTTAACACAACACACACAACTCACAACAAATAACAACTACTCTAATGCTCAAAATGAACAAGAAATAATTCCATTGCCGCCAAAAAATGAACTCGATAAAAAGAATGAACCCGAAAAAAAATCAAATGAATCAACCCGTAAATCAATGCGGGACGCCGTTTCTATTGTCGCTATTATAATCATTATCGTACTGCTGTTTCTACTTTATCGTAACGATAATATATTCATCCCCGAAAATACTATATCAAAAATATCAGAAAAAAATAAAACACAAAATACAGAACAACAAACACAAAATAATAAAATCGAAAATAAATTTCAATACGAAACAAAACCAAAAATCGAACAAAATAATAAACAAAATGTTGATCAAAATGTTGATCGAAATGTTGATCGAAAAAATGAACAAACCGCTATTCGTACCGTTTCAATGTCATCTAGCGAATTGAATACCGAAAAAATCACACATGCTGACGAAATCAAAAAAGAAAATTCTAACGAAAATTCTAACGAAAATTCTAACGGCACAAATTTATTTATCGAAACAAAAAATGAACCGAAATTTCATAATACAGATGAAATTAAAACCTCGCCTGTTCAGCCGTTACCTTTACCCGATTCTTTTACTAATAAAATCAATAATCCGCCAATCGATTCGCCAATCGATCCATTCGACCCGTCACCGCTAGTAACAACGCCTCCGCCAATATCTTTTGCTAACTCAACAACACAATCAATTCCGCCAATTCCGCCAATTCCGCCGTCAATTCTGCCTTCTACTCAAGCTGCCGAAAAATCTGTTGATAATGTTGATAATGTTGATAATGCCGACAATACTGTAATCGATACAACATTACAGCCGGTAAATTCAATATTCGCAGATTCAATATTCGGCGCAGTAGAAAAAACTCCGTCATCGTCTTATTCATCTCCGTCTGATGCTTCAACAGAACTTGCCGATCCGCAGTTATTGACTCCGCCGTCTCCTGAACCGGAGTCAAAAAAAATCAATGAAAACGAAATTAAATTTCGTGAAAATAAACCTTCAACGAAAATTCTCGATTCCAGTGTATGGAAAACACAAATACCTAATCAACAAGCCGAATCAAATCAACTCAACGCTGCAACCAACAATAACAAAGAATCAAAAAATAAACGTTACGATAATTCCTCTGTCATACTTGCAGGCGGACAAAATAATTTTATAGATACACCGATTGTTCAGGTAAATGATAACGATAATTCGAATAAAACCGTAAATTTTCAATCCGAAAATCGAAATCGAATTACCGTAACAAAAAAGCCCGGAGTATTAGGAACAGTAATCGCAACCAAAGATCCAATGGTGATTTTTACCGCTGATTCATCTTCATCACAATGGCGTTTTGAGTCAAATCAGTTTGATATTTATGCGAATCAATACATTTTGACCTCTGCGCCTTTTCGTGCTGATATTAAACTCGATACAGATTTTATTATCGAAATGATCGGCGATTCAAAGTTGTCTGTTCTATCTCCTTCTAGCGGTATTACGACAATTTATATCGATTACGGACGATTAATTATTCATGCCGATTACGATAAATCTGCTGCAATATCCCAAATCAAGTTGATCAGAATTTGTACGGAACACGGCGAATGTACGGTTGGATTTAACGGTTCAAAAAGTGTTGTTTTTATCGATACATTTGCTGAAATTTCACGCAGCCAAACACAAACAAGCACAAATCCGCCAAACAATATATTGCCTGAAATTCAAGTTGGAAAGAATCCTATTATCGGTCTTTTACCTGATCCGAGCGAATCGATTTCATGGCTGTCTGCTAAACAAAATATTCCTTTCGTTACTAAAAACGATATGAGTATAATATTGACCGAAGGATACACTGAACGCGGAATAATCAGAAATCATCCGAATTGGTTACGGCGAATTTCTGTACCCGATGAAGGCAAACAAATTGAAACAGTATGTTTAAATGCTTTCAATAATAAATCTGCCAACATCGAAACCGCCTTGCAAAGATTATTACATGAAAGGTCGGAACCGGTTCGTTCTTTCGCCTATCGGCTCTGGGGCGATCTCGGAAGATTCGATATACCGCTTAAAGGAAGAATGTTTGAAACTGAATCAATACAACAATCGCTAGTTCAATACTTCAAAGAAGTGATGAAACGTGATAAAGAATCTATTCAGCGTCTAACTGAATCAATCGAAAAAGAACGAATAAAAATTAATTAAATCAGCAATAATTATTTATTCAAACAATAACGCATCAAAAAATCAATCGGCATTATAGATAAACCGTTTTCGATTTTTTGTATCAAAAAATAAATTAAGTAAGATAAAATGAGCGAAGTTATTACGTACTCGCATTTGATATTGTCTAATTGCATTATATTTGATTTAGACGGGACACTTTGCGACACAATCGGTGATATAGAACGTTCTCTCATTGATACATTTTTGCGAAATAATTGTCCTGTTCCGAATATGAATCGGTTACGTGTTGGACCTCCGTTATCGGTTATGATCGATGAGCTTTTAGGCGGTAACGTTGATCAAGATTTCGTTGAGAAAATTGCGTCGGCATATCGTGAAGATTACGAGTCAAGTAATTATGAAATTTCTCCGCTTTATCCGGGAACATTTGAGTTATTATTAAGATTAAAAAGTATCGGTAAAAAACTTGCCGTAGCGACATTGAAACGTGAAATGTCAACATTGCGTTTAATAGACCGCCGCAATATAAGCGGTTTTTTTGATACGATATTTTGTTGCGATACAGGCGGCATAATGTACACGAAAGAACAAATGCTTGCTGCAATAATTTCGCAACTTGGCATCAAGGCATCCGAGACAATATTTTTCGGCGATTCTGTAGGCGATATCACTGCCGGACAAAAAAACGGAATTACAACTGTCGCCGTATTATTCGGATACGGTACCCCAGAAGAACTAATCGCCGCAAAACCTGATTACATCTGCAACAATTACGCAGAATGTAATATATCAGTAGAATAATTTATTTTTTTCGGGAGCGCGGTCGTCTTGGCCGCATCTTTAGTTTTGTTTTTTTGATAGGATTACAAGATTACAGGATTGACAGGATTTTTAAATAATAAATTAAAAGAATCAAAACTTGAAACCATAGTGATTTGAACTTTAGAATCCGTGCTAATCTCCGCATACGAACTAACCACTATACACTAACCACTATACTGCTGTCTTTTTAGGGCGATTTTATTTTATGCGCGGATGATTTGCTATTTGTCTTTTTTTGTCGAATTCTTCACAATAATCGTGTCATAATATC
>JAITKS010000018.1 GCA_031278315.1 Planctomycetaceae bacterium
CGCGAAATGGCGGTAGGTTCGGGACGGCTCGATCTTTTATTAGAATATAACGACAAAAGATATCCGATAGAACTCAAGATTCGTTACAATGAACAATATGTCGAAAAAGGTCTTGAACAGATCGCCCGTTATATGGACATTTGTAATTGCAAAGAAGGATGGTATGCCGTTTTCGACAAACGAAAAACAATAGATTGGGACAATAAAATTTACACAAAAAAGAAAAAAATAAACGACAAAACTATTACAATTGTAGGACTATAAACATGTATTCATTAAAATCGCCCTGAAAGGTCGGCAGTAAATAAAGACACGATTATTATAACAACAATTATTGTTCCGTTCTTTTACGTTGATTATTGAGCCAATAATCCTGACGCCCTTTTATGGCTGGTTTGATTCCTTAAAATTACTACATATAACGATGATTGTAAAAATTCCACTGATATATTATTTTTTCTTTTGTTGTTTATAAGTTGTTATTACACTCCAGAATCGTTTGTGCCAAGAGTTGCGTGAACGGTTACAAATTATTAACGCTGAAAAATTATTACTTAAAGTTTATATTCTTTTTCGATGACAAATTCTAATTTTGACATAGCAGATTCATTTGATCTTGTTGATAGTTCTAATTTTTTTACGAGTCAGAATTTTTTGTCTCCTTATGCTTTTTTGACATCATCTAGTGTTGGACGCCGCTATCCCGAATCGGAGCATCCTTATCGTAGTGCATTTCAACGGGATCGCGACCGGATAATTCATTGTGCGGCATTCCGCCGTATGAGCGAAAAAATGCAAGTATTCACGGCAGAGTTTGGAAATTATCATCGAACTCGTTTAACTCATACGATGGAAGTAGTTTGTATATCTCGTACAGTTGGCCGTGTTCTTGGGTTGAATGAAGATTTAATTGAAGCGGCAGCGTTATTACATGACATCGGACATCCTCCCTTTGGACATTGCGGCGAGTCTGTTTTGGGAATGTTACTTGACGGTGAAGGTAACTTTGACCATAACTTACAAGCTCTTCGTATCGTTGAGAAGTTAGAACATCGTTACGTTGATTTTCCCGGTTTGAATCTTTCGCGGGAGTTGTTGGATGGTCAATTGTATAAAGCGGTGAAGTCCGGCACGCCGTTGTTAGAAATTCAGGTTGTTGATGTTGCAGACAGTGTTGCGTATGATACGCATGATGTCGATGACGCAATGGAAGTCGGATTACTAAATACAGAACAACTAATGCAAACAGCTTTATGGAAACGTTCTGCTATGCGAGTTCGCAGCAGATGGACAAATTTAAGCGAAGTTGATTTTAAACAAGCTGTTGTACATGATCTGATCGACATACAAGTGAGTAACATCTTGAATGCTGTGCGAAGAAGACTTATAGAGTACGATATAAAAACATGGGAAGATGCTATCAAGTTACCGGTTCTCGTTTTGCCCGATAGTGAAATCGCTGAACAGAAAAAAGAAATGGAATTATTTCTTCTTGAGCATGTTTATAGACATCCAAAAGTAATGTTATTTCGCAATAAAATTACTGGATGGATAAATAAAATTTTTGAATATTACATGACTAACATCGATAAGTTACCAAAAAAATATGAGAATGTTTTGCAGCAAGAAAGTAAACGAAGAGCAATAGCAGATTTTATCGCAGATATGACAGACCGTTCCGCAAGATTATACGCTTCGTATTTAATGTAACGATAATTCTGATTATTCCGCTTGGTCGAGATTGATATACGTATCGTCTTATGATTTTCAGCGGTTCGAGGGCTATTCATTAAAAAGTCTGTGTTTTCCGATTAAGTAAGCAGACAGTTCAAACCGAAAATTCCAATACGATTAGTTTAAATATATCGGGAACCATTTTTGACAGCATTTTTGACAGAGATATTATTGAAATATTTTCTACTTGTACGTTTTTATAAACTATAATTACGGATATTTTGATGCTGTCTCATATTTACCTATTTTAGAGTTGCGATACATTATGTTTTTATGAATCGGCAGAAATCATGGAGAGAACTGTATATTCACACAATTGTTATGGTGTAATACTAACTTGAACATTATCTTATCTATTACTTTAAATAATAATGACTCAATCAATACCAACACAATCCAACGACCCGAATTACGGCGCACGGGTTGCATTGATTCAATCAATTAACGAGTCCCGATTGCTAGTTGTGATGTCCTTAACCGGCGGCGGTCAGGTGATAGGCGATTTATTATCGGTTTCTGGTACTTCGGGAACTTTGCTTGAAGCGGCTGTAACGTACTCACCGGAATCGATGCAAAATTATATTCGTTGTGTACCGGATCAATATTGTTGCCGTCAAACTGCGTGTTACATGGCGACGGCAGCATTTAATCGTGCAACAAAAATTATTCGGGAGCGGAAAAATAATCAAAATTCAGCATGGTCGGAAAATGTGCCGAATGATTTTAATTCTAAAGAAATTAAATTTGACGATTCGGAAATATCTACAATTAAATTTAATCAAAACGATCAAACTACACTTAATGATTTCGCTAATTTAATAGGGGTCGGGTGTACGGCGTCGCTTATTACGAATCGGGCAAAGGCGGGTGAACATCGTGTACATGTTGCAATTCAGACTCTTCGGAGTACATTATCGTTTTCGTTAAAATTAAACAAGGGCGAAAGAACAAGATACGAAGAAGATCGATTGACCGCAGACTTAATATTAAATGCAATTGATATTACCCGCACAAATTACGGATTACAAAACGGTAATTGGACAAATGATAATACAAATAATAATATTACAAATAATAGTAATATCATAAGAAATTCAGATTCGGGTATTATAAAGGAAACAGAAATTAAATTTGTTGATGCGTTTGAGTACAAGTCAGATATTGTAAAGAATTTTGAGTCCAAGTTACCGTTAATGTTGAAGCCCGGAGAGACGGTAGAAAGTTTATCGGTGACAGGAAATTCGTTATTGGTAGATTTATTCTTTGGCGATGCGAAAGCGGTGTTGTGGAAACAAGGTAGAATTGTGAGTTTTCGTCAACATGTAAATTCGTCTAATTCTGCGGACGATTCAAAGAGTATTTCGGCAGACAGGCCGATATCGATATATGAGGCTTTTAATAAGTATGCGGAATTTATGCAAGCAATTTTTCCGGGTTCGTTTAATCCGATTCATTCGGGACACATTAAAATGATTGACATTGCTGAACGAAAATTAGGATGTAGAGCCGCACTGGAAATTTCGATTTCTAATGCGGACAAGCCTATGGTTGATTATATTGATCTATGGTTTCGATTACATGAAATTGATCGTGTAAGACCGGGACAAATCGTGTGGCTAACACAAATGCCGTTATTTGAGAATAAGTCGGAAATTTTTCGTGAAGCTACTTTTATCGTTGGTGCTGACACGTTAAAAAGGTTTGCGAATATAAAAAAATATTACAGGAATATTCATCATTTGCATGATGTATTACGAGTAATTGCATATTACGATTGCAGATTTTTAGTGTTTGCAAGAAAGCATGGTGAGAACGTTGAATCATTAAGTTCGTTGGACATACCGGACATGCTGCGTAGTCTTTGTAATGAAATAAATGAATCGGAGTTTACTGAAAATATCTCGTCAACTGATTTAAGAAAAGCGGAATTTTGTCAAAGCAAGTAATTGTAAATTTTGTTGACGCAAAGTATAAAATCCTGTTTGACGCCGGTTAATCAAATCAGGCAGCTCGAACCGGAAATTAAAGCGGAGAGTGCGGAGAGTGCGGAGAGTAATTTAAAATATGTAAATAATATATAAGTAGAATAATTTTTCTTTTCAATTTTTTTGAGTTATGAATTTGAAAATAAGATTGGGGAGAAATGAATTTGCAGTCTTTTGGAATTATATTTCTTACACGTAGAATTTTGGTTTTCGTTTTAGACTAAAATCGTCCTGAAGGGGCAATTGGAAAAACAAGGTGAAAAAATAAGGTTCGTGAAAAATGAGTTTGAAACCTTTGAAAAAATTTCACAGATATATTACAAAATGTTGAATTAAAAATGTTATGATTGGATGTATTGTTGGTTACATGTGGCTTTTTTTGCATCGCCCGTTTGAAGTATGGTATTGGCTTGGAGCATTACATATTGAGCGGGTTTATATGTTGATCGTTCTTGTTATGTGGTTTGCATTGGCGAGCAAGCAGTTGTTGGAGAACAGGGTCAATATAGCGATTGGTCTTTTTGCTTTTTCGATGTTATTTTCGACAATGATGAGTCCTTATACAAATGTGTTTGATAATATATCGTTTCAGTCGTGGATGAAGTATCTTGTGTTTTATGGGCTGGTGATGACTAGTGTGAAAAGCGAGCGCGATTTGAAAATAGTGGTAACGTGTTTGGTTGGATGTTTTTTTATTTACATGTTGCATTCGTATCGTGAATTTTTGAACGGCAGATATGTTTATGCGATGGGAACGGTTCGTATGATTGGGGTTGACAGTACGATGGGTTCACCTAATTCTTATGGTGCGTCGATTGTTATTTTTTTACCGATGTTATTACCTCTTTTTCAGTTAGTCAAGACGAAGTGGCATGTTTTATTTGTTATATCTTATATTCTTTTGAGTTTACGTTGTGTTCAACTTACGGGGTCTCGGTCATCTTTTTTAGCTTTGGGGCTTGCTTTATCGGTTTGGATACTTTTCTCCAAGCACCGGTTGAAATTGATACCGTTAGCGGTATTATGTTCGCCTTTACTTTGGGTGTTGTTGCCGGACAATCTTAAAGATCGTTATCGTACAATTTGGGACCCGACAGTAAATGAGAGTGCCAATGCTTCGGCAGAGGGACGCTTAATAGGATTTTGGGATGGACTAACGAATTGGCAGAGTTCGCCCGTGTGGGGGGTAGGACCAGATTGTCATGGAATGGCGATCGGCAATGGATTTTTATCGCATTTCTTGTATGGACAAATACCAGGCGAGTTGGGTACTATTGGTGTGATTGCTTTTCTAATGTTGTTATTTTGTTATGCAGCGAATCATTTTGAAATTGTAAATTGCTATAATTACATGAAAAAAAGAGGATATGCCAAAGAATGCGAATATTGTTATGCCGTCTCGATTGCGACGCTAGGATCGGTTGGACTTATGTTATTTCTAGGATTGAGCGGACACAATGGATACAGATTCACTTGGATTTGGATCGCAGGATTTCAGGCTATTGCGCTATCAATAATAAAAGAAAAAATGACAAAAATTCAACAACAAGAATTTTATCAAAAATTAGTAAATAATTATTCTCTAGCTTCGTAGATAAAACAAAGAATAATTGTAACGAAAAATATAACAAACGAAAAAATGTAATATATCAGTGGAATAATTTTTTTTTCGGGGACGCGGCCGTCTCGACCGAATCTTTAGTTTTGTTTTTTGACAGGATTACAAAATTACAAGATTACAGGATTACAAGATTACAGGATTGACAGGATTTTTAAATAATAAATTAAAAGAATCAAAACTTGAAACCATCAACAATTAGTTGTTAGTGATTTGAACTTTAGAATCCGTGCTAATCTCCGC
>JAITKS010000026.1 GCA_031278315.1 Planctomycetaceae bacterium
GCGGAGATTAATATCGACTTCTCAAGTCATTTCGGCATAAACCGGATAAAATATATTATCATATCCAGTAATTAGTACAACATTGGCAATAAACAAAAAGATCAAAATCATTAATACAAATGAACAACAACAAAACCGCCGAATAAATCTTTTCAATAGCGTAATATACCAATTACACTTTAAAATTCGTTTTTTAGTAATATATCAGCGGAATATTTGTTTTATTAACCACAGAGAACACATAGGAAGAATCTTTTGTAATTTTAGATTTTAAATTTAAGTGAATTACTATAATATATTTTAGCCGGCGGGAACGCAGGCGTCCCGCCTGCATCTTTTTTGTACATAAAACGCCTAAAGATGCGGTCGAGACGACCGCGTTCCCGCAAAAAAATAAATTTTTACATTAGGTTTTTAGAAATTATCAAATAATGTTTTTTTGTCATTTAGATTTTTTTATTTGGTGAATTAATTTTGTAGTGCGTTGGTTGTCTAGTTATGCAGCTGATGTATAATTTTCGCTTTGAAAATACGTCAATTTGGGAGCGGGACGGGTGATCGCTGCTCATTGTTTTGAGTGGAGGAAAGTCCGGACTCCAATCGGACACGATGACGGATAACGTCCGCCGGTCGTGAGATCAGGGAAAGTGCAACAGAAAATATACCGCCGAAAAATTTTTTTCGGTAAGGGTGAAATGGCGAGGTAAGAGCTCACCACAATTCGGGTAACCGGATTGGTAATGCAAACCCCATTGGGAGCAAGGTCAAATAGGAATCTAGGTTTGTCCGTGCCGTTTAAGATTCGGGTAGACTGCTTGAGGATTTAAGGTAACTTAATTCCCAGATAAATGATCACCATTTTGATTTGTGATTAAATCATAGATCAAAAAACAGAATCCGGCTTATAGTCCCACTCCTTTATTTTTTTATTTTCTTACGTGAAATTGTAACAGTTCACGAAATTTTTATTTTGTGAACATTCCAGTTTTAATTTTTGAATTGGTGTTTTTTTATTGTTATAGTTCGATTGAAAAATACAATTTAATGATTTCAAACCAGCCCTTTCAATGCGTATTTATTTTTATGCGGGAACGGTTATCTTTTTCGTTACAAAAAATAAAATTGAATTTAACAATATGAAAAGTATGTTAAAAATTTTTGACTGTTTAAAATAACGGAGAAACTTAAAATGATAAATTTAAATTTATGTTTATTGGCTCAATCAAGCGGACTCGGACTCGTAGATTGGGGAACATTAACCGCGTATTTTCTTATCTTACTTGGAGTAGCGTGGCGGGTTATGCGTCAGCGTACAGAAACATCACAAGACTACTTTCTCGCTGGTAAGAAAGCAGGTTGGCTGCTTATCGGTACATCTTTATTTGCGTCGAATATCGGTTCAGAACATCTTGTCGGACTAGCCGGCACCGGTGCCGGCGACGGTATGGCAATGGCACATTACGAACTACACGCTTGGTGTTTGCTCACACTTGGTTGGATTATGGTACCGTTTTACGAGCGCAGCGGAATTTATACTGTTCCCGAATTTCTCGAAAAACGTTATTCATCTGTTGCACGTTGGTTTTTATCAATAGTCAGTTTGATCGCTTACATTATGACCAAAATATCCATTGCACTTTTTGCGGGCGGTACGGTTTTTAGTGCGATTTTTCCCATTGACATAATTTCAGGAATCAATAATTTTTGGGTTGGTGCCGTTGGAATGGTTTTGCTGACAGGAATCTACACGGTAATTGGCGGTCTTCGTGCTGTACTTTACACGGAGTTAATTCAAACAGCGGTACTTTTAGCCGGAGCGGCGGCAGTTTTCATTATCGGTTTGCAACAAATCGGCGGTTGGAACGAATTAAAAAAAACAGTACACGGAACTGATAAAATCATCGCCTTAAAAGTTATCGACCCCGCAAACGATAAACAGCTTATCGATGAAAACGGTAAACTCATTTTCGTAAAAAGACCTAAATACATCGGTCAAAATATTAATTCCAAACATGGAACTATTGCATATTATTATTTGTCTCAAGACGAAGTTAAATCTCTTCAACTCGAAACGAAATTTAACAACTACTGGAAAAATAATCCGGCTGAAATTGAAGAATACATTTCTCAAACTGCTTTACCCGCAAATGTAAAAATTCAAAAAACAGATCATTTCAATTTGTGGAAACCAAACAGTGATCCTGTTTTTCCTTGGTTCGGTCTTCTTTTTGGTGCGCCGATAGTTGGTCTTTGGTATTGGTGTTCAGATCAATATATAGTGCAGCGTACACTTGCGGCGCGAAATCAGCGTGAAGCACGTCGGGGAACAATTTTTGGTGCGTATTTAAAACTTACACCGGTTTTTTTGTTTATTGTTCCGGGAATGATCGCTTACGGTTTGGCAGTGAAAGGCATAATCGGTGCAGATGTTTTATACAATCCGAATGAAGCTTTTCCGGTTTTAGTAAAAGAAGTTTTACCGATAGGTTTGAAAGGTCTTGTCGTTGGAGCTTTAATGGCAGCTTTGATGAGTTCTTTAGCGTCTGTTTTTAATTCTTGTTCGACATTGTTCACGATGGACATTTACAAAAAAATTCGTCCGCTGGCATCTGAATTACAACTTGTTTGGATTGGCCGCATTGCAACCGTGATTATGGTCGTGTTAAGTTTAGTGTGGATTCCTGTTATAGACATGATGCCGTCACTTTATGGTTATTTGCAGAGCGTTCAATCTTATGTCGCACCGCCGATTGCTTGTGTATTCTTTCTAGGCGTGTTTATAAAACGAATAAATGTGTACGGATGCATGACAGGATTGATCGGAGGTTTTCTACTAGGAATGTCACGTCTGGGATTAGAAATCGTTCATTCAATATACCGCTTTGAAACAGGAACAATATTAAATTATTTGGCAACGGCTAGCTTCACCTTTATCGCAATTTACTTGACAATAATTTGTGTAATCCTAATTGTTGGAGTAAGTTTATTAACACCAAAACCAAATTACGAAAAACTCAAAGGCTTAACTTATGCAACCGCAACCGAATCCCAAAAGAAAGAAACAAGAGAAAGCTGGAACCGGTTAGATGTTTTCCTAACAATCGGTCTGTTCATTTGTATTATCTCAATTTACATTTATTTTACAGGTTGATTGCTGCTCGATTTTATATTTCCCATATTTGAAAATTCGTAATATACTTTTCACACTTTAAAATTCGGTATTATTTTTTGTAACGAAAAAGGTGACCGTTCACGTATAAAACTAGAATCGCCCTGAAAGGGCAACAGGATATTATGACACGATTATTGTGAAGAATCCGACAA
>JAITKS010000046.1 GCA_031278315.1 Planctomycetaceae bacterium
GATGTGTGAGGCCGCAAAGATTACGAATTTCATAAAAATTATGTTCCTTTTTTGATCCAAAAAATCATAATAATCAGCAGATTCGATACAACCTTACACAAAATTGTTTTTTCGTGAATTGATTTTTTGTTTGGTGAATACATCATTTGATTCCGTGTGTGGTGAGTATATCACGCACGGCTATATTGATTCCGTGTGTGGTGAGTACACCACGCACGGCTATATTGATTCCGTGTGTGGTGAGTACACCACGCACGGCTATATTGGAGATACCCCTTCGGGGTATGATAAGGAGAATGATAAGGATAATGTATAAAGATAAGATAAGATAAGATAAGATAAAGATAAAGAATTTTTTGTAATATATCAGTGGAATAATTTATTTTTTTTCGGGATCGCGGTCGTCTCGACCGCATCTTTAGGCGTTTTTTGTACAAAAAAGATGCAGGCGGGACGCCTGCGTTCCAGCCGGCTAAAATATTTTTTAGTAATTCACTTAAATTTAAAATCTAAAATTACAAAATCTGTGTTCTCTGTGTCCTCTGTGGTTAATAAAAAAAATATTCCACTGATATATTACTAAAAAACGAATTTTAAAGTGTAATTGATATATTACGAATTTTTTGTATTTCAATTTGATCGATCTGATGTATTACAAATATTCAAATTTTATTTTATTTCTTCTTTGCTGTAGTGTTTAATTGCGTTTTCGATGTTGTCTGTGTCAAGGATTAGTTTTCCGTTTTCAAGATAAATTACTCGTTTGCATAAAGAACGGATAGATTCCATATTGTGAGATACTAATAATACAGTTCTGTTTTCTTCTGATGCTAGTTCACGCATTTTTTTAACACATTTCTTTTGAAATTCTACATCACCTACAGCTAATATTTCATCAATCAATAAGATTTGCGATTCAAGATGAGCAGCAATCGCAAAAGCTAGTCTAACAAACATTCCAGACGAATAACGCTTTACCGGAGTATCAATAAATTTTCCGATATTTGCAAATTCTACTATTTGATCAAATTTGTTTATTATTTCATTACGACTCATTCCTAGTATTGCACCGTTCATAAAAATGTTTTGACGTCCGGTCATTTCCGTATGAAAACCTGTGCCGACCTCCAACAACGATGCAACTCTATCCCGCAAGATTATACGCCCGCATGACGGATACGTTATTTGTGAAATTATCTTGAATAAAGTCGATTTGCCCGCTCCGTTTGATCCTAAAATTCCAACAGTTTCACCGCGTCTAACATTAAACGAAATATCGTCAAGAGCAAGAAATAAATTATTCTTACCATCGGCATTATGATTTTTCGTACCAATAATAGAATTGGGGTCTTCGTGTCCGCATAATCTCGCCCACCATGATTGAATATCTTGATACAACGTTCCATAACCTATCACGCCAAGATGAAACTCTTTTGATACGTGTTCAATTTGTAACATAATATCAGACGACATAAATAAACAATCTCCGCCGAATATTGAATAATAATTTATAATGTTTTAATTTTTTTCGTAGTTTAAAATCTCCACACCTCTGTAGTGAGTGACAATTGTATATTCTCGTTGTGAGATTCTAATTCGATAAAAAACGCAATATGACCAGACTTCGGCTTCTCAATTATCGTAACGTTATTTATAAATGGAGCCGATTTCCATAATGTATCTTGAAAATCTGGATTGGCAGTCCAGAGTTTCATTTTCGGATTGTTGAAATCCGTTTTAATCAAAACTTGATAATGCGTTTCATTCTCTATTAAAGTCCATTCAATTTTTGGTAATTTCTTACCGCTTGCAACATGCTGCGTGAATACAGCAATAGTATCAATTACTTTCGCTATTCCTAATCTTATATCGATATTGTGATCTGTATTCGGTAAAGTCAAAATATATTTTGGTTCTTTAATGTCGTCCCAATAATAAGTTGTTGCGTTTGTCGGCCAATACGGATCATTCGCGCCGTGAATCAATAACTTTGGTACTCTTATATGCGAAAGATAAGAATATGGATCGATCATATTTATCAATTGTAATTTTTCAGGCGAAGGGATTTCATTTTTTTTGAACAATCCGCGATCAATATAATCGTGAATTTGCGGACTAAATTTTCCCCACATTTCAATATGACCTTCTAATTGTCTTAACAAATTTAAGTTGTTATAAACAATCGGCACAATTCCTGCAACTCGCGAATCATTCGACGCTGCGGTCAACCATGTTGTCCAACCGCGTTTTGATGCACCGCTGACAATAAATTTCTTAATGTTCAAATTATACTCTTGTCTGATATATTCCTGCGAAGCATCCATTGCCCGGATTACGCTTTTTGTCATCGGCAGAAGTAACGCCCATGACATATCTTTAGTCTCCATTGTTTTAACAAATGTTTCACCGATCAGAGCGTCTTCGTAAAATTTACCGCCTTTTTTGGCTGGATCGAGAGGTTGATTAGGAACTTGAAACAACATCACAACAGGCATCATAACTTTTTCTGCCAGTGCCGGAAGTTGAAACATCTCATAATAACTAGGTTTGTTACCATTACTGCCGCCGCCGATATAAAGCAAGGCATGATCCTTGTAAGCAATTTTTTTGGGCATCACGACTAACATGTAATGTTTCCAAGTTATTTCATGCCAAGTTTGAGATGTCAACTCAATCAATGATATTGCATTATGAGGTATTTTATGAACCAATTTCCATTGATAAGAATTATCTTTTTGATTCAAATATTTATGAAATTCAGACTGAATATGTTTCGGTCTGACAGACGTTTTATTATCAACTCGCGAATTTTGGTTGAATGGTTTTTTGGGTTCTTTTTGTTCTTTCATTCTACCTGCTTGATTTACATTACGTTCACGAGAATAACGTAACTGCTCGTCTGCAAAACTTTCTTGAGCTAGAAAATAAAGCATAATAGTTGATATAAACAAAACCGTAAATACACATAATCTGATCATTTTTAATTCTCCTTAAAGTTGAATTGAATTTTTGTTGATTGCCCGATTTGTAACTATTTACGCAAGCAGACAAAAAGTATATCTAATATTTTATGAACGCTCACTCATTACAAACTGTTATAACGAAAGAATGTATATTATTGTTTTTTTATTAACTTCGTCAACATGCCTGTTCGATATAACAACCTCACTTTTGTAACAAACAGAATTTGTTATACTGCTTATATAAATTAAAACAGTAATCAATGAATTTCATGTATATTAGAAATTACTGTTGCTTGCTTGAATCACAATTTTGAATTTTAAGTATCACACTAAAATATTACGAAATATAACAAATTTCGTAATATATCAGTGGAATATTTTTTTTATTAACCACAAAGAAACACAGAGAACACAGAAAGATTGTAATTTTAGATTTTCAATTTAAGTGAATTACTAAAAAATATTTTAGCCGGCTGGAACGCAGGCGTCCTGCATGTATCTTTTTTGTACAAAAAACCCTAAAGATGCAGTCGAGACGGCCGCGATCCCGGCAACAATAAATTATTTCACTGATATATAACAAATTTATTTATTTTTTTACAATAGCGATGGAACATTTACAATTTGTACAATGGCATAGTCAAGAAACGATTAGTAAACGTTTGAATAAATGGTTGAGGTCTGCCCCGATATGGGAAGCGGCAGACAAATGTAATGACAAAGTTAAAGAATTTCTACATCGGACAAATTCTATAGAGCGGCGTTTGTCGGCACCTCTTGTTGTTGCGATTCTTGGCGGGACAGGAACAGGCAAAAGCTCGTTGATAAATGCGTTACTAGGAGATCGCGTTGTCCAAGACAGCAAAGAACGTCCAACAACAATTGAGCCGATTCTTATCGCTCATAGTTCAATCGATATTTCCAGCTTGGGTAAGGACGATGTAATATCAGAAGAAATCGAATTGAATAAATGTAACGATAATTATAGTATGGTTGATTTATCAGGAATTCGTGTCAAATATCTTGATAATTCTGTATTGAAAAACATGGCGGTAATTGATTGTCCTGATCCCGATACAACAGAAGATACACAATTGCGTGAAAGTAATCTTAAACGATTACGATTGGTGTTACCGCATTGTGATTTACTTATTGTTACAGCAACACAGCAAAAATACCGCAGCCGCCGAGTATTAGATGAATTGTCCGCAGCGGCTGCGGGAGTGCGTTTAATATTCGTGCAAACTCACGCTGACTCTGATCGAGATATACGCGAAGATTGGCGTAATATCCTTCAAGGCGATTATGATACAGGACAGATTTTTTTCATTGATTCATTGACCGCACTGAAATTGCAGTCGGAAGAGAATGAATTCTTACCGAAAGAATTTGAAGAGTTCCGGCAACTTCTTACTGTAAGTCTGAACGAAGAAGCGGCATTACGAATTAGACGCAATAATTATTTTAGTCTTGCTGAAAAGTTAGTGAATGATTGTTACGAAGTGATAACAGAACATTGGGTTGCGGTGAGCCGTTTGCGCGAACGGATTTCAGACGAAAGACGCAGATTAGGCGAGCGGATGGCAGAAAGAATTCGTGATGAACTTATTCGCGACAAACGATTATGGGAATCGCGTTTAGTCGGCAGAGTTGCGTCGCAGTGGGGATATAGTCCGTTTTCGTTAGTGTTACGGATTTATCAGGGATTAGGATGGTTATTGTCGGGAACGTTACTTTTTCGGGCGAGGTCTCCGATTCAATTAGCAATTTGGGGAACGTATGCGGGGATAAGGTCGATTAAAAGTTGGGCGGACAAGAGGAAGTCAAAGAAGGTTGCGGACAACGCTATTTGGAATCAATGGGATGAACAAAAGTTAAGAGAATCAGCACTGATTTTAGCCGGATACGCAAATGACGCAAAATTACCAACAGAACATTGTGATCCAAAATTTGTAATAGGCGAAGCAAGAAAAGCAGGTAATGCTTATGTCGATAATGTCTCGCAGGAATTAGAAGGAATTTGTGACAGACTCGCAGGAAAAAATAACAAATTGTGGAAGCGTCTATTGTATGAAGTTTTATTGTGCGGAATGATTTTGTTCATTTTGATAAGACCGGCAAAAAATTTCTTTTACGACACATTAATTGAACCGCAAACACAAATGTTAGGAATAGACTTTTATTTAGTTTCATGTTTCTGGATGATCGCATGGTGTTCAATTTTATTGGGTATATTTATTTTCTGGATAAGATCAGGACTTGAAAAAGAGATCAGAGAAACATCAAACAGTTGGCAAAGATTAAGCGCATTAGATTTATTTTTCGCAACAATTGAAAAGGAAACTATTCAGATTATAAATTATCGCAACGAGCTGGATGAAATACATCAAAAAATTGCAACAATAAATCAACAAGCCGAAAAACTAGACAAAAGAATCGGCAGAAAAAAATTTGCAGATATGACTCCAAAAGATAAAATAAATTGAAATATTGTGTTGAATATATTTACAAAAATTCACAATTTGTGAGTTCACATAGAAACGAATGATAAATCAAAAAGAACAAAAAAAATCTGACCCCAAAAATCGAATGGCAGCAGATATAAATGTAAAGAAACAATCATACGTAACGGTTATTGAGTCTAAAGCTGCAATTTTTCGTATTGATTTTATCGAGTTGTGGCGTTATCGATATTTGATTTGGCTTTACATTTACCGCGATTTTGTAGTTCTTTACAAACAGACCGTTCTAGGAATGATTTGGTGGCTGTTGCAGCCTTTTCTGACAACTATAATTTTTACGATTGTGTTTGGTATTATTATCAAGATTAATACAAATGAAATACCGGCGTTGTTATTTTATTTGTCTGGTATTACGTTATGGAATTATTTTTTGTATTGTTTTTTGCATATTTCACAATCGTTTATTGACAATCGTGAATTGTTAAAGAAAGTTTATTTTCCGCGGTTAGTCATTCCGATTGCTGCGATAATTAGTAATTTGATGAGATTGGCACTTCAGTTATTGCTTTTAGTTTTTCTTTATCTTTTTTTTATTTTGAGAGGCGCGGAGATATGTCCGTCGATATTTATTTTGGGTTTTCCGTTACTCTTGTTTTATGTTGCGTTGTTAGCTTTTGGATTTGGTATTTTGACAGCGTCGCTAACAATAAAATATAGAGATATTATATTGGCATTACCTTTTTTTACTCAACTTTGGATGTATGTTTCGGCGGTTTTATTTCCTTTTTCTTTAGTGCCGGAGAAATGGCAATTTTGGTTTTCTCTTAATCCAATTTTGCCGGCAATTGAGATGTTTAGATATATGTGTTTCAGTTCCGATTCTTCGAGTAATTTTTCTATTTCTTTTGAATCAATATTAGTAAACATAATTGTAACAATTTTATTTTTATTGATAGGAATATTTGTTTTCAATCAAGTAGAACAAACATTCACCGATATTATTTAAGACTCGGCAATATTTCAGCAGAATAATTGTTTTTCAATTTTTGCGAGTCTTTTGTATCTTTTGTGTCTTTTGTGTTTTTCGTATAAAAAAAATTTACAGCAACGAGATTTTTTAGAATTTATTCAAAACAAATATTTCGCTGAAATAATTCGGCATGATCGATTCTTATAGCAGTTCAATTACAAAAACTACGAAATTGATCTTGACTTATTTTTAATAAATTGTGAGAATCCGCATATTATGGTTCGTGTGTTTTGTATTGCCAATCAGAAAGGCGGAGTTGGAAAGACGACGACAGCAATCTCACTTGCGGATGCAATTGCCAAGTCGGGAGCGAGGACATTGCTTATTGATCTTGATCCTCAGTGTAATGCTACAAGTGGTCTAGGATTTCAACCTACTAATTCTCATCCTCTTGTTTCCGAGTCAGCATTTTCGGGGAGTTTGATCGATACCGGTACGCCGGCATTGAAATTGTTGCCCGGCAGCAGAAAATTCGCTGATATCGAAATTCTGACACAAAACGATTCACAAAAATCAAAGCGGATTCAACAACAATTATTCGACGAGATGAGCGTTTACGAATATGTGTTGATTGATTCGCCGCCGTCGCTTGGTCATTTAACGCAGATCGCTTTGGCTGCTTCAAACGAAGTATTTATGCCGATTCAATGTGAATTTTTTGCGATGGAAGGACTAGTGCGAATGATTGAAATAATCAAAAAAATTATGGAACTCAAATCCGGCAGCTTAAAGTTTGGCGGAATTGTATTGACGATGTACGATATTACTTTAGAGTTGACTCATGAAGTAGATCGGGAAGTGCGTAATTTTTTCGGCGAAATCGTGTTCAAAACAGTTATACCGCGGGATGTCGCAATAAGTGAGGCACCGAGTCATGGGCTATCGGTTATCGATTATGCACCGAAATCACGCGGTACAAGGGCATATATAGAACTTTGTATGGAGGTATTGGAACGTGGCTAAAGAAAAACGTTTAGGACGAGGATTAGAAGCTCTGCTAGGTAAAGTAGGCGGAGTAGAACAAAATCAACTCGATGAAATCGACACTGTAACATCGCAAAATGCTGATTCAGATTGGCTCTTGCAACAACATCTGGCTGATCAAAAACCGAATACAATTGACATCTCGTTAATTGAACCGAATCCTTTTCAACCGCGTCAAGAATTTGACGAATCGGAACTAGAACAATTAGCAAACAGTTTGCAAACACATGGTTTATTACAACCGGTTGTTGTTCGACGAGTTGCAATAGATAATTCGGAACGGTTCCAAATTATCGCAGGTGAAAGACGATACCGTGCAGCAATGCAGTTAGGTTGGAGCGAATTACCGGTACATTGTCTAAATGCTGATGACCGGACGATGATTGAAATCGCTTTGACTGAAAATGTACAACGAAAAGATTTGAATGCTATCGAAAAAGCTATTGCTTTCGCAAAATACTTGGAAGTGTACGGAGGAACTCACGAAGAATTAGCAAAACGGCTAGAACTCGACCGCTCAACCGTTACGAATTTAATAAGACTGCTCGACTTGGACTCAAAACTACAAGAAAGTGTACGTAAAGGTGAATTGACAATGGGACACGCAAGAGCACTTTTATCTTTAGAGAAATTTGAACAAGTTGAAATCGCTAATCGAATCAAATCTGAATCGTGGAGTGTAAGAGAAACAGAACGATTTGTACGCGAATTATTAGATTCAGATTCAGCAAATGAAAATGAAACAAATAATGACATCGATGCGGAGAATACAATCTGGAGTGTCGTAGATCAAGAAGGTAATAAACACAAAGTTAAAAAACAGAGTGAACAAGTAATACAACTCGAAGAAGATTTCAGAATGCGGCTTGGCGGAGTAAAAGTAAAATTGTTACAAAAAAGTGACAAAGGAAACGGCAAGTTAGTTATATCTTTTTCGAATCATGCAGAGTTTGAAAGAATTTATACGGCAATTTGTAAAAACTCCAAAGCTGTTGGATAAAATCAAATAGGGAAGTTCTAAAAAACTTGTATAAAAATTTGTTGTTATACTTTTCACATTTTAAATTTCGGTATTCGTTTTAGACTAAGCTCGCCCTGAAAGGGCGAATTCATAGACAATTTTTTGACTCAAAAACAAGTTGTATTTATTAAAAAATATTTCAACGTTTATTGACAATATTTTAAATTACAAAAAATAAAAAATGAATTTTAAAGTGTAATTGGTATATTACTCATTTTTTAAACATCACAATAATTTTCTTATTAACAATTAACAAATTAACATTAACAATTAACCAACTAATTTTTATGACCTATAAACAAAATGCATCTTTATTCAATTTATCGGCTGATAATGCTGATAATAACAAGACTGATAATAAAAGTAATCAGCGTAAGTTTACGGATTGGCATCGTGCTTTTGCTAGCGCAATGCA
>JAITKS010000134.1 GCA_031278315.1 Planctomycetaceae bacterium
ATGGTTTCACCTTTGAAATTAAGCCCTGAAAGGGCGCAAGCCTAAAGATCATAAATAATCTTTTTGCTGCCGCCCTTACAGGGCTTTGGTGTGTTATATTTTTTCCGTAGGGCGTTGCCCTACGCTAATGCTGTTGCCCTTTCAGGGCGAATTTAGTTTAAAACGAAAACCGAAATTTAAAGTGTAATGATTATATTACTATTTATCGTTGCAGAATTATTTCTTCATTTTCGCTAAATATTTGTGATTTTTCATTGCCGTCGATTTTGTATGTAATCCATAGTAATTTAACAGTTCCCGGAAAAGGATCCCCAAACGAGTTGTTATAGTTTTCAATAGGAATGAAACGTGAACCGTCAAATTTTTCTTTGACTTCTTTGGTAACATCTTTACGATTACTGTCGCTTATTCCATAGAATGCTTTTACAAATTCGACTTTGAGTTTTCCTCTTTCTTTTTCGACTTCCTTCTTGTTCGGAGATATTGGAATCGGGAAAGCTTTAGCGTATTTTTCTTCGTCGAATTTGAAAGCTGAATTTCCGGTTATGTCAGTCGATGTAATAGTCGGACAAATGTATGTTTCAATGTATTCGACAACTTTGTCTAAACCTCTGAAATGATCGAAAGTACCTTTTATTCGGCTTGCGCAATTCCATGCGCTATCTGTTAAATCTCGGCACAATACGGTGTTATATCCAGCCATTTTCATTGCACGGCAACCAAAAGGCCTGCCGATTACGCACATATCGGTATGAACTCCGGCTAAAATTACATTTTTTATTCCGCGCTCTTTGAACAAGCAGTCTTTGTATTCTTTGTTTCCTATCATTTCGACAAAATCATCGGTGAGAATATCGCAGTCTTTAATTTCGAGAATTTTAGTTTGGCTGAAATCAGGTTTTTTTCCGCGGCTTTCAAAACAATTTGGATCACCGCCGGGCAAAGGCCACACGGCATCTTTTTCGCCCGGGAATGCAAGATGTGAATGTTCGTTTTCGCCGCCGCGCCCGTGAACCCAAAAATCCCAATGACGCGGATTCCCGAATCCGTGCCGGTATTTTGCTGATGTTTTACGCGCAGGTAAATCACTGTAATATTTATCAATTTCGTGACTACTCGGCGCAAATACAATCAATATTCCTTTCTCTCGCGCTTTAGAGAATACTTTATTCATCTCGTGAGCAAGGTCTTCTAATCGTGCGGTCGCATGGACGCAAGGATGAAATGCCCACATATCACAAACGATTATTGCGGTCTCTTTGGGATTCCACTTCTCGGTGATATTTTTCGTTTCGCCGTCTTTGGCACGTTCACGCAAGTGAACTGTAAAATTTTCAGAGGCGATTGTGAATGTTGGAAATATCAGTAACAAAATTGCTGCTGATATAAAAAAAAGAGTTTTTGTAATTTTCATTTTTTTTGAAAAGGTTAAGGTTTTATAACTATTCATTGGTTTGGTTTGAATTTGGTTTGAATAGCTATTTATGGGAAACTTCTAACAACTTGATTGAGAATTTTTATATAACCCGCAATTAGATTTTCAGAAAAATTTATACATATCATGCTGCAAGTTCGGCAAGACAAAGACGTATTTATTTTTATCAAAAAGCTGATTGCCGATAAGTAAGCCGGACAGTTCTAACCGAAAATTAAAATGCGAGTAATTTAAAAATCGCCCTTATTTTAACCCAGATTACACAGAATGGAATAACACAGAATAGCGGACAGCGGACAGTGGTTAGTGGTTAGTGGTTAGTGGTTTGAAATTAGAATCCGTGTTAATCTCCGCATGCGGACTCACTAACTAACCGCTATCCTGTAATTCTGTCAAAAAAAACGAGAACGAAAAATTGTAATATATCAGTGTAATAATTTATTTTTTGCGTGACCGGTTATCTTTTTCGTTACAAAAAAAGAGATTGCTATGTAGAGACACAATGCCTTGTGTCTCTACGTTACGGCATAAGCTAACTATCAAGAAGTCCCGTCGCAGGGACAACACGGTTATTACAGATTTTCCAACATTTCTATTGCTCTTGAGATTCCCATTGCTTTGTTAATAGTTTCTTTGCGTTCTAGTTCAGGAATTGAATCATAAACTATTCCTCCGCCGGCTTGAGCAGTTAGTTTTCCATTTTGTATTTTTGCTGTCCTTATCGTAATAGCAAAATCGATATTACCATTAAACGAAATATATCCGGCAGCCCCTCCATAAACACCTCGCGGTGCCGTTTCTTGCTCGGCGATAATTTGCATCGCCCTTACTTTCGGCGCACCGCTCAACGTTCCCGCCGGAAAAGTCGATTCAAATAAATCAAAACCATCTAAACCGTCATCAAGCTGCGCTGTAACATTCGATACAAGATGCATAACATGCGGATGTCTCTCAATAAACATCAAGTCTGTAACTTGTACTGTTCCTGTTTTTGCTACTCTTCCTAGATCGTTTCTCCCTAAATCGACTAACATCAAATGCTCAGCTTTCTCTTTTGGGTCTTGCAGCATTTCATCTGCGAGTTCGCGATCGCGCTGTTCGGTTGTGCCGCGCTTTCGCGTTCCTGCAATCGGACGTAACGTAGCTGTACGTCCCTCCAAACGAATCATCGTTTCAGGCGAAGAACCCGCAAGCACCATGTTGCCAAGATGCATAAAAAATAAATAAGGCGCAGGATTCGAAAAACGTAACGCCCTATACAACGAAACCGCATCCGGCGCATTCTCCGAAATAAATTGCTGCGAAAATACACACTGAATCAAATCTCCCGCCGCAATATGCTCCTTGATAATTTCAACACGATTACAATAATCCTCTTCCGAAATTACCGGTTTCAATTTAAGTTTTTTTGAACCGCTCTCCGGTTGCTGCAATAACATCGGTTGTTCCAACTCTAAAGCGATTCGATCAATTTCTTCTGTTGCAATTTTGAATAATCTCTCCTTGTTTTCTTTGTTTCCTGTGTTTTGTTTGTTTCCTGTGTTTTGTTTTATGTTCTTGCTGCCGTTGTCCGAAATCAACTCACGATTAGGAAAAGTCAACACACAAATTGTCAACGTTTGTTTAACATTGTCAAAAATTAACATCGTGCGCGGAATAACAAAACTCGCAAACGGCTCATTTTCTAGCTGATTCGTAATATTTTCAAAAAATGTAATCATCTCGTATGCAAAATATCCAACCAAACCGCCAAAAAATCTAGGTAAGTCTGAATGCTCAACCGCACGATATTCAGATATTAAATTACGCAAAACTTGAAGCGGCTTATTATCATGCCGAATAATTTTCTCATTGGATAAAAGATCGAACTCGTCGTACTCTTTAACTACGACATTGTCTTTGTAAACCTCAACAAAAGCATGTTGTGCAATTCCTAGAAACGAATAACGTCCCCATTTTTCGCCGCCTTCAATACTCTCCAACAAAAAGACGCCTTCACGATTTTTATAAAATCGTTTCAAAAGAGAAACCGGCGTATGTAAATCTGCCAAAAGCTGCCGCGTTACCGGAACTACATCAGCTTGTTGACACTCAATTAAAAACTGTTCAATGTTAGTTGCCATTTGCGTTTTAAAATTAAATAAGCCGTAAGCTAAAACATACGGTTAATAAAGTGCCGCCCCCGCGGGACTAATTGGTAATATGATTGATAAGCCGTATCAATCCTGTAATCCTGTCAAAAAAACAAAACTAAAAGATACACAGACAAGACAACCACGTTTCGATAACAATAAATTATTTCACTTATATATTACTTATCACTTATATCACTTATTACTTTCGTTTAATTACGAAAATAATAACGATTCCTCTCTCGCTAAACCGGCAGAACCGATATAACAGGCATACGAACCAAGTTTTGCGAAATCTATTTTGAATAGTTTAGTCAAATCAGCCATACCTCTTTTACTAACTTCATTCCGAATTTCATCCAAAAACATTTCACCGACTTTTGAACCCTTGCCGCCAAACATCATCTCGCCGCCAATTAATACACATTCAGGATCGATAGTATGAGTCAACATAACAATTCCTAGCCCGATATATTTTGCAGTGTCACATACAATTTGATTAGCTAACTTGTCGCCCTTGTCTGCTTCTTCGTAAACCATACGCGGGATTTCATTTAACGGCGTCCGCTCAGTAACACGGTCCGCTAACGAACTGCCGACTCCTACTTCCAATAACTCACGTGTCCGGCGAGCTACAGCAGGCGAACTCGCATAAGCCTCAAGATGACCTTGCTTCATACAACTGCACCAACGTGCAAAAGGCGACGAGTCAATAATAATATGCCCGAATTCACCGCCGAATCCATTTGCACCAATTAGTTCATCGCCGTCGATTACCATTCCGCAACCGATTCCATTACCCAAAAAAATTAACGCTGCACTTTGCATCTCTTTCGCCGCACCGATCCAATATTCAGCAAAAGCAGCCGCATTAGCGTCATTACAAAATACAGTAATATCCCGCCCAATAGCTGCATTCAACTCGGAAACTATCGGGAAATCATACCAGTTCGGCAAATTCGACGGACGATATAATTTCTCCGTTTTAGGATTCATTGACCCGGGAAAACATAATCCAACCCGTTGAATTGAATCGAAATCAATACCTGTTTTGCTAACAGCATAATTAATCAACTCGGCGATTCGTTTCATTTCTAACTTGGGATTTTGCTCGCCGCAACCTGATGTTGTGAAATAAGAAATCGTCTGACCTTCGCTGTCAACAATTCCAACTTTAACATAACGGCCGCCATAGTGAACACCAATAAATAACGGCTGCACCGCCTCCGAAACCGGAAAATGAATCGTCTCTTCTAACAACAATAAGCTACTATTCACAATACAAACTCCTACAAAAATTAAGTATTATTTGGTCAATTGCAATTTTAAACTGTTCACACTTTATGTTCGGTTATCGCCGTCTGCTTACCTTCGGAATGCCTTCGGGAATCTTTCAGGAAACAGAGACTTTACACTTTTATATCGCCGAAATTCTAGTACGGTACGTATATCAAAACCTGTTCTACACCAGAAAGAAAAACTTAAATTACCGAAAATTAATGTGTGATCAGTTTAAATATCAATAAACAGCATAAACTCGAATTGATGACCGTATTCAAAAAACAGACGAAAATTTTGATCGCAACAGTATAATGTATTTTTTATACTTGAAAATGCCGTCCGATTTTTTTAGATACTTTTTAGATATTTCATAATATATCAACGGAATTTTTTATTGTTCTCGGGAACGCAGCCGTCTCGGCCGCATTTTTCGTTTTGTTTTATTAACCACAGAGAACACAGAGAAATCAGATTTTGTAATTTTAGATTTTAAATTTAAGTGAATTACTAAAAAATATTTTAGCCGGCGGGAACGCAGGCGTCTTGTCTGCATCTTTTTTGTACAAAAAACGCCTAAAGATGCGGTCGAGACGACCGCGATCCCTAGAACAATAAATTATTTCACTGAAATATTATAATTTTTTACATTAGGTTTTTAGAAATTCACTGAAAATAATTATCGAATAGTTACAAATTGAATTTTTAGAACTGCATTATAAAGCTTCAGCTTTGGCATTACTGTGAGTCGCCGGAGTATAAGTTTTTTCAAGACAATTTTCACTAATATTAAAATTTTTTCCTACAATATTTTCGACTGTTTCGATTAATTTCATTGCATTTAATCCGTATTCTGTCATCAAATACCGTCTGCTTGCGCCGTGTGCGAAAGTATCGTTTAGTCCTAATCTTCGCAGCGGTTTCCCTACGCCGTTTTCAGCCATTTGTTCAGCTATAATTGTACCTAGTCCGCCGATAATAGAATGATTTTCTAACGTAATTGCACCATATTTACTTTTTGCGATTTCTTTGATAATTTTCGGTTGATCGAATGGTTTCAAAGTCGAAATATGATAATGCGAGATTTTAATTTTTGCTTTATCTTTTAATGCATTGACAGCTCTTATACCTTCTTCTGTACAAATTCCGGTTGTCAGCAGTACGAAATCGCCGCCTTCGGATAATTTTCGGGGTGTATTAAAAATCATTGGTTCTTTTTTGTCGAACAGTCTTGGAATCTCGCCCCGCAACTGACGAATATAAACCGGACCTGGAATTTGATACGCTACATCTAAAACCGATTCGACATCAGTTGCATCGCCTGTTTCAAGTATATTTATATTCGGTAAAGAGCGCATTACTGAAATGTCTTCTACCGCCTGATGCGTAGCACCGCCCGGAGTTAATATTCCCGGTAAGAACCCGAACATTTTCACCGGTAAATTCGGATACGCTATTGACATCGCAATTTGATCATAAGCTCGACGATAAATAAAAACGGCGAATGTATGAACAAACGGCGTAAAGCCTTGACGTGCCATTCCGCCGGCGAATGCAAGCATATTCTGTTCCGCTATGCCCATTGAAAGAAAACGGTCAGGATATGTATCGCGAAATAAATCTACTTCACATGAACTAGTCAAGTCTGCGGAAAGAACGTAAACATCAGGTTTGTACTCTGACCAATTTACAAGGTTACGCGAATGTACTTTTGAAAGAATCTCCATTGTTATTTTAATTAGTTAATTAGTAATAAATTTTAGTTGAAATTTAAATTGCTCCCGTTTGAATTTTCGGTTCGAGCCGTATGATTATCTAAATCGGAAAGCAAATTTTATGCTTATTCCACCGAATTTTATTGTACGATACGTATAATTCAAGATTCACGATTCGTAAATCGAGGGACACAGATAAATATTGAAAACACGTTAAACTAAATTTAGTTTTTTATTTTATTATCTCACTTGACTTTCAAATGATAAAAATAAAATCGTAGTTCTCTATATTTATTGTGCCGCCTCTATGTTTCTAATTACAATAACAGTTATTCACAGAGGACAACCGATAGTGCAACTTAAAGTACTGGTATGCCGTCGTTATCATTAACATCTCCGTTGACATCTTCGTCATCTGAATCTTCGTTTGGCGGTTGTTCAGCTGATTCAGATGCTAATGGCGTATCAGCAGTACTACCGGAGCTGCCATTGTAAACATAAGATTCCGTATCTGGATTATACGTATAATCTGATTTCGTCCGGCCGTCAGGTGCCGTACCAATATCCCATCCATCGTCTTCAGAACCTTCTGCTTCACCGTTTTCAGCACCATTACTTACAAAAGAAGTATCATTGAACTCATTAGTCCATATTCCCTCGTCGTATGTAACTCCTTCGTAAGGTCTGACTGACAATGTTATGCTTCCATCTGACCATTTGGTTGCATGCGGAAATAAAATTCCCATATCGCTGTAATAATATCCGCTTGAACTAAATTCGCCTTCACCCGGTTCGATCCATCTATAATCATTTACACCATCAATCGGTTGACTTGTCACATAAATTTCAATTTGTCCGCTGTCCCAAGTTAAATAAGTACCAGTGTTAGTTGGAGGATCGGGCGTGTCGGGAGTGTCCGGCGTATCGGGCGTGTCGGGCGTATCGGGAGTGTCGGGATTCTCTACCGGTTGATTTGATGTACCAGCACAATTGCTGCAACAACCGTTAATCAAACAAACGCAAAGTCCTAAAAGGACTATTACAAAAAGTTTCTTCATCATAATTTACCTCACTAAATTTTTCTTAAATGTTTTTTTCTATACTCGTCGTACTATGAAATTCGGCAATACAATAGGCGTAAAGTCTGCTTCCCGATAAGTAAGCAGACAACTCAAACCGAAAATTCAAGTGAGAGTAGTTTCAAAACTGCCTTTCAAAATACAGATGACTACATTATCATCCGCAACTATCTGAATATAGGAAAAAATTTTAGACAAGTCAAATAAAAAACAATAAAAAATTTATTACAACTTATAAATTATCATAATCTATGCGGATAATAACGATAATAACGATAATAACGATTGTAGATTTATTTTCGACAAATTCATTTTTCAATAATTACGTTGGTTTTAAAATTCATAAATCTCCCAAAAAATTGAAAAACAAATATTCTGCTAATCTATCTTACAAAAATTTTACAAAAAATTTCAAAATTTTCTCAAGATGCGGTTACCCCGCCTTGCAAAGGTTCGATGTCTTGGTAAACTGTTATGAAAATTGTGGGGGAATTGCCCAAAAGTAATATTATTTTGAAATATTAGTGGGGAATTTGCCCAAAACCGAAAAACAGATTATTGACATTTTCATTTAATTCGATTAAAACTGATTAAAACATTTTCAGTTGATTTCGTTTTAATTTTCGTTTTATTTTTGTCTGTTTATTTTTTGGGGCGGCAAATTTCAAATTTCAAATTTCAATGAAAGTGAATTTGAATCATTTGATTAATAATCGATTTTGTATCAAACGTTGAAAGTTGAAATTTTAATTCGGATAATTTTTTGCGAGTGCTTTGGGTATGAATTTTATTATTAAGTAAAACGAAATTTTATTGTAACATTATATTTTTTGTGTTTTTTAAGTTGATGTTTATTTTTATTGTTACAAAAATAAATTTAATTTTTTGAAGTATCATTGAGATAATTTTTTTGCGATGTCAATAACGGGAGAGTTAATAGTAGGTGAGTACAGCAGAAAGATTGATGAGCGGTATCGTTTAACGCTTCCGTCGGAGTTTGAGAATGTATTTAAGCCGGAATCTGGTAAATGTGTTATAGCGAAAGAGCGTCCGGGTTGTTTATCGCTTTGGGACGAGGAGACATGGAAGTCGAAACTTGATGAACGAGTGAATTTAGTACAAGCAAAACTTCGGCTTGGTGATTTGGAACAGAAAATGCCGGAGTTGCAGCGTTTGGGACGAATTTTATCAACACGTCATAGAGAGGTTCAATTGGCGGGGCGTTCAAGAGTTTTATTACCGGAAGGATTCAGGGAGTTTTTGGCTGTAGAACCCGGCAAAGATGTAATGGTGATTGGTGCTGCTGTTTGTATTGAAATTTGGCACCCGCAAAAATGGCTTAATTATTTAGAAGGAGAAATATCAGAATTTAGAACTTTGCTTGATACGTTATCTCATTGAATTTTGTTGAGAGTTAGTCAATCAATCAATCTTATTGTGAATTTGTATTGAGCAAAATAAAACATACCTGAATCGGCTCTCTTTATGGATTCGTTTGTATTTCGGTCGTCACCCGAACTTAGGAATGCAAGTCCTTAATTTGTAAACGAATCCGTTGAGAAATGTGGAGAGATATTTCTCAAAAGAGACAACCGATTCAGGTTTTTTTATGTTGTATTTTAATTAATAAATTCTATCTTGTGTTGAGTAAATTACAATAATAGCGGTCAGTGGTCAGTGGTCAGTTCGCATGCGGAGTTATTACTGATTACAGATTTGAAATATACTTTATTCTGATATAAATTGTTTGTAATATATCAGTGGAATAATTTATTTTTTTGGGAACGCTGTTGTCTCGACCGCATCTTTAGTTTTGTTTTTTTGACAGGATTGCAGGATTACAGGATTGACAGGATTTTTAAATGACAAATTAAATTAAAAGAATCAAAACTTGAAACCATCAATTAGTTGATTAGTGATTTGAACTTTAGAATCCGTACTAATCTCCGCAT
>JAITKS010000143.1 GCA_031278315.1 Planctomycetaceae bacterium
TTACACCGGCGGCACAACGAGTCCGGATTTCGTTTATGCTATTCGCAACGAAAAAACAAACGCCGTAGAATTACATTTGATTATCGAAACCAAAAGCGAAAATCTCCGTCAATCTGACGCAACCGCCATTAAATCGCAGCAAAAATTCTTTGAAGGTATTTCTCCATCGATCCATTGGAAAGTCGAAACCGATATCCGCCAAATCGAACAAGACCTAAAACAACTCGCCGGAAATTGAGATTAGCGGTCAGTGGTCAGTGGTTAGTGGTCAGTGGTTAGTGGTTAGTTCGCATGCGGAGATTGTCTCAATATTAATGGTTAGTTCGCATTTATTTTTTTAAACACGAAACACACGAAAAATCTAAAATTACAAAAAATTCTTTCTCTGTGTTCTCTGTGTCCTCTGTGGTTAATAAAAAAAATAAGTTGGCTAAAAATAATGCGAACTAACCTCTAATAATCGGCGGCTTTATTTCGTATCGCTTTTTCTGGGGCTGATTTGAAATCGTAATATATCTGTGATATTTTTGTTTTCAAATTTTATGGATTGTCTTCTTTGGGATTTTCTTCTTTGTAGAATCGCACCCAATCTATCAGCATTTCTATGGGTAAATCATTAGGATTTACCTCGCCAACCCATGAACCGCCCAATTGCATGTCCAACATTAAATAAAACTCACGGTCAAACGGAAATTGTCCCTCTTTGTCCGTTTCAATACGCGGATAAGTAAACGTAAGTTTGCCGTTTACAAAAAATGATAAATAGTCTTTGTTCATTTCAACAGCATACACATTATAATCATCAGGATTGATTTTTCCTGTCGCGCTCTGCGGCGGATTATTGATTTTCAATTTATTTGTGTAATAAGAATGAACCGTCTGATACACAAAATTGTTGTTGTTCAAACGTTCCATGATGTCAATCTCTCCGCCGCGGGGCCAACCGATATTTTCTACCGGCATCATCCAGAACGCAGGCCACGCACCTTGCGCACTGCCTAATTTTGCTCGTATTTCTACTCGTCCGTCTCGGAAACTTATTTTTCCTTTCGTATGTACTCCGCCGGTAAGATACGGCGATTTATCTTTAGGCAAATATTCATTACGCAGTCCGCGCAATATTAATTGTCCGTCCTTGACCTCATAACAGCCGTCAAAATCAGACATGTGCTTTGCCCAATCAGTGTTCCATCGCGAAATTTTGCTCCACGTTTTCATGTTAAGTGTGTTACCGTCAAAATTTTCTTGCCAAACTAAACGCCATCGTTTCTGTGAATCTTTTTCCTGTAATGTTTTCACAGGAGAAGAAGAAACAATAGCGGCAGCAGCAGTTGTTTTGCCGGATTTGGATTTATTTTCTTCCGCATTTAATACGGATATATCAACAGCAGACAATAAAAGTATTGCCGCCGACAATGTCAAACAATATGTTTTCATAATTCTTTCTTTTATTTTAAAATTATTTTTATTTAAAATACTTATCAAAATATCATTTGTTTTTAAGGCATATTATTAAACTGCTCTTACTTGAATTTTCGATTTTATTCGCCTGTTTAACTATTGGAAAACAGGTTTTTTAATGAAAGTTTCCGCACTGAAATTCATAGCCGAAACATATATTTTTAGGGCAGTTCTAATAGCATACCTTGTAAAAGTTTTGTTCCTTGAAAAATCAGCATTCCAGATGCAAGCAAATCAGTAAAAGAAGTAACAAAGCAATTACATATAAAATGATAAGTATAAATTTTCTATTCAAGCGGCGAATTGAGTCAACTGCCGCATTTTTATTTTTGAACAATCATCTAACCGAACCAATTATACTTATCCATTGATGCTTGTCACACAGCATGACCGGCTTTATCAAATTGAGTTAATTCATAAAATCGTCAGAGCCGTTGATAATGCGTATTGTTTCACAACTTGATTCAATTTAGAGCATGAGCATTATTGCCGTTTGTATTTCAGAGTATTTAAGGTGAATGGTTCTTTTATTATTACAATTTGCTAAAAATTGTAAGGCGAACCATATAATACAGGAACTGCTTTTGCGAATTTATCGGGAAGTTTCTGTTGTTTCTGTTATCTCTGTCTCTGATTTTTTGGAATGTTTCCAACGCCTGCAATAATACAAAATTCTCAATGCCGTAATTGCAACAATAAAAGTAACAATAAGAATGACGGCTACAATTATTGATAACAATATCTGATTAGAACCTTCACCGGTTTGCGTAGTGATCGGCAAGCGGAAATGTATAATTTTTATAATTTCAATTTTGGATGACTGTTTTTTCAGTACACTAGATATTGCTCAATTTACTGTAAAATTTTTTTCACAGTGCAATTGATTGATATCTTTTCACATAATTTTGTGTACTACGATAAATATAATTGAATAACCCATCATTACAACAGGTTCAAATTTGAGAAAATAATAATATAGCGGGAAATTCTAAAAACTCCTCATAAAAAATTAGTTTTTAGGTAATATATCAGTGGAATATTTTTTTTGACAGGATTACAGGATAGCGGTTAGTGGTCAGTGGTCAGTGGTTAGTTCGCATGCGGAGATTATTACGGGTTCTAAGTTCGAATCATTAATTACTATCCTGTCAATCCTGTAATCCTGTCAAAAAAACAAAACTAAAGATGCGGTCGAGACGACCG
>JAITKS010000152.1 GCA_031278315.1 Planctomycetaceae bacterium
GACGAGATGTGCATAACCCTAGGTTAAGCGCAGCGCAAAAAATGCCCAACATAACAAAGCCCCGCACGGGGCGAGATTATCAACCACAGCAATCACATCTCGCCCTTGCAGGGCTTTGGTGTGTTATATTTTTTCCGTAGGGCGTTGCCCTACGCTAATGCTGATTGCCCTTTCAGGGCAAGTTTAGTTTAAAACGAATACCGAAATTTAAAGTGTAAAAAGTATATTATTTGTTATGCCTAATTTTATTTTTAGGTAATTTGTACTTTTAATAGCCGGTTTACAGTTTCTGTTTGCTTATTATAATAGTAAACAGATTTTTATACATTGAATCACTAAACCGCTCTATTCTAAAAAAGATACAATATTTTCGTACGGTAATAAAACATTAATCTACTATTAGATGAAAATTTAAAAACATGAAAAAATTTAACACAATTAAATGGTTTTCTTTGGGAATAATTTTGACAATGTCAATTTTAGTTTCAACCGGCTGTACTGTTAATCATCATGGAATGACATTGCCTAACGGCAGTTACCTCAAAGATTCAGTTGAATATTATCCGCATGGTCCGCGTTATCAGTTTTCCAACGAGGCTGCACACTTACAAGAAACGCAGACCACACAAGAAAATATAAAAAGATAATGACGGATTTTACACCATTTGTACAACTATGGTTCAATACAATTCTAATTTGGATTGGATTCGGAACCGTCGCCGGACTTATGGCTCAGGCTCTACTGCCAAAGGGTAAACCAAATGGACTTTACGGAATACTCGTTATCGGAATCTGCGGAAGCTGTATAGGAATATTTATCATCGACACAACCTCAAAATACATTAAAATTGATGAGTTTTCAAATATCAATCCTATTAGTCCGCTTGGATTATTTGCAGCGATTATTGTTTCTTTGATGATATTGTTGATTTATCGATTGACATTAATAATTGTGTCTTTGTGTACAAAAGAAAGTACAAATAATTCCCAACATAAAACACAATCAATTAATCAATCGCAATCATCTTTACCGGCTCAACAACCTGCCGCTGCCCAGACATCAATAACTCCGCCTAAAGTGTGATTTTTCTATCAACGGGTCTTATTTTATTCACGAAAACGAAAAAAAATTTTTACAGCGCAGTTACAAAATAAATTAATTATAAATTTACAAAACAGGAGCTAAAAAATGATTCGCAAAATATTAGTTACTAGCGGATTGCCTTATGCAAATGGTCATATTCATATTGGTCATTTGGTTGAGTATATTCAGACAGATATTTGGGTTCGATTTCAAAAATTAATTGGAAACGACGTAACTTTTATTTGCGGCGACGATACTCACGGTACAACAATGATGCTGCGGGCCCGCTCTGAAAAACGCACCGAAGTAGAAATTATTACAGAAATGCACGATGCACATCTGAAAGATTTTAACGGATTCGGGATTGAATTCGATTTCTACGGTACTACTCACAGTGAAGAGAATTATCAGATTTGCACCGAAATTTGGAACGCACTCAAACATAACGGACTAATCGAAGAGCATGAAATCGAACAACTTTATGACACGTCGGCAGAAACTTTTTTAGCTGACCGTTTTGTCAAAGGAACTTGTCCTGTATGCGGTAAAAAAGAACAGTTCGGCGACAATTGCGAATGCGGCGCACATTACGAACCAACAGATTTAATAGACGCCGTTAGTACAATCACTGGAACAAAACCAATATTGAAAAAATCAAAACATCTCTTTGTAAAAATTGAGAATGAACATAAATTTCTCGACCAATGGGTTAATTCAGGCGCATTACAACCGGAAATTGCTAATTATCTAAAAGGACAATTTTTGAATAGTGAGTTACGTTCTTGGGATGTATCCCGTCCGGCACCGTATTTCGGTTTTGAAATACCGGATTCTCCCAATAATTATTGGTATGTTTGGTTCGATGCACCGGCAGGATATATCGGTTCGACTTTACAATGGTGCAAGGCAACCGGACATGATTTCAACAAACTTTGGCACAATAATGCAACGGAAATACATCATTTTATCGGCAAAGATATAACGTATTTTCACACTTTATTCTGGCCAACGATGTTAAAAGTATCAGGATTTACATTACCGAAAAAGGTTCATGTTCACGGATTTTTAACAGTCAACGGCGAAAAGATGGCAAAACGCCGAGGGACTTTTATTTTGGCAACTACTTATTTGAAATATCTCCATCCTGATTACTTGAGATATTTTTATGCGTCGAAAATTTCGGGGCGAGTCGATGATTTAGATTTGAATTTCGATGATCTTGAAGGACGTGTTAATGCGGATCTAGTTGGGAATTTAGTTAATCTTGCGTCTCGAACAGCTAAATTTATGCAAGGGATTAGTTTATCGCCGAGTTATCCTGACGACGGCGGACTTTTTAAACGCGCCGCAGATGTAAGTAACGAAATCGCCGAAGCGTACGAAATTGGCGATTACAGTAAAGTAATTCGCATTGTAATGGAATGCGGAAACAGAGCAAATAAATTTATCGAGGATAAAACGCCATGGGCAATTAGCACAGATAAAAATAAAACAAGTGAGTTACAAGATATTTGTACTATCGGATTGAATTTATTCAGACAAATGGCAATTTATCTTTTGCCGATATTGCCTAACTTAAAAAATAGTGTAGAGGAATTATTCAACTCGAAAATTACTAACTGGAACGACGCAACTAAACCTGTAACAGGAATAATGATTAGTCCGTATAAACATTTGATAAAGCGGGTTGACCGCAAAGCAATTGAGCGAATTATAGAAGAAAGTAAACAGACAGAATTTGTTGAAAAGCCGGCAGAAACAAATGCCGAATCGAATAACGCTGTTGATACAGTAGATTCAGACGAAATACTAAAAGCTGAACCTTTGTTAAGTGAAAAAATTTCAATTGATGATTTCACAAAAATAGATTTAAGAGTAGCAAGAGTTGTAGAAGCAGAAAATGTCGAGGGAGCGAAAAAGTTACTAAGATTAAAATTATCGTTTGGAGGCAGCGAAAGCAGACAAGTTTTTGCTGGTATTAAATCAGCGTACAAACCGGATGAACTTATAGGACGATTAGTTATTTGTGTTGCCAATTTACAACCGCGGCAAATGAAATTCGGATTAAGCGAGGGAATGGTTGTTGCAGCAGGATTAGGCGGTGAAGAAATATTTCTAATCAAACCAGACAACGGAGCAAAACCCGGAATGAGATTACACTAAAAGAAATCATAAACTATTCGGCAGAATATTTCATTGGAATTTTTTTGAACATTATGTAATTTTTTAATATATAATTTTGTATTATATCAGTGGAATTTCTTAAAGGTTTCGAGGTTTCAAGTTCATTTTTCACCAATTATGATAAATAGAGATATAAACACAAAACGATTAAGAATCAGCGATGTTTTGTTACTTATTTTATTACATTCGGTTCTTACTATATTGTTTTTTTTTACTTCAACTTTTATTGCCGATAATGTGTTAAATAATACATCAGCATCTGTAACTGTAACATTAAATTCTGAACGGGACCAATCTTATAAGCAGCATCCGATCACGCAACTTATTTCCAATGATAAGAATATCCTGACACTTTTGATAGTATTTATCTGTGTAGTTATTGCGGCACCTTTGATTGAAGAATTTCTATATAGAGGTATTTTAACTGGTTGGCTTGCTGATTCTACGACTATATATTTACCTCAATTGGGATTCAGCAATAAAATGACAAAAATTATTAGTGTTATTTTATCGCTTGGTTTTCCTTCTTTATATTTTGCTTGTCTTCATTTTACCAGTACCTCTGAACGTTCAAACGAATTACTTTTTATTTCAATTTGTGCGGTAACGCTGTCTAATTTGATTTCTTTTGTACTTGGTGTATTTTATTTGACAAAAATACGAAATTTCACATTAGAACAAATCGGGTTTCAAATAAATAGATTGCGATTTGATATTTTACTTTCATTGGCAGCTGCTGTATTGATAATTCCGCCGATATTAATTCTGACAGGTATTCTTCGTTCTATATTTCCAACCTTTGTTATTGATCCTTTACCTTTATTTTTTTTCGCGATTGTATTAGGCGGAATTTTTCTGAAGACTAGAAGATTACTGCCTTGTATTTTCATACATGCGATACTAAACAGTACCAGCTTTATCATTCTAATTTTAGCAGCAGACGGCAAAAATTAGACCTTTGATAAATATCTCAGCGGAATAATTTATGTCGTGTTTTTCGTATGTTTCGTGTGATGCTGTGTTTTTTTTTCGTGTTGGAAAAAATAAATGTGAACTAACTAACTACTAACTGCTAACTGCTAACAATTGCGGTTTTATTTCTTGACGTATTTTTTAAGGTTGGTTTGAAATTGATATGTTAGGAAAAGTCTATATTACGAAAAATCTTGAAATTGCTCTTGATCTTTTATTTTGAAATTATTATTCTCCGTCAATGGAAGTTCCAAAGGCGTCGCGGTATTGTTGTGTTAGCGGGCGTGAATTATTGCTCGGCGAATCATTCTTTTCGATTCTACTCGAAGAGAATAATGTTTACTTACGCCGCGATTTCGCTGCCGAAAATTGGAACGGTCCGCCGGAAAAATTCATTGCTTGGTGGAAAACTATCGTACAAAATTCAAACGATAAAAAAATTAAACTCGCACCTAATGATGTCTTGCTCAACTTGTTTAGTCAAATACGGACAAATTCAAGTCAAGAAGATTTATTGTACGTTTTATCTCTACTGCTGATAAGACGACGTCTATTCAGATACGACCGCGAAGAACAAAATGAATACGGACAAAAAAAAATGTTCGTGTACTCAATAAAAGAAAACAACTCATTCGAAATCCCCGTAGCAATGCCGGACTTGCACAGATTAGAAAAAATTCAAAATCAACTCGCAGAAATGCTTTATGATTGATATTAATTTCAATTAAATTAAATTTCTGTTGCAAAAATATTCCAATATACACATCACACTATGAATTTCGACGACACTTTATTAACCGTTTAGAAATTACCGTGAATAATAACGAAAAATGAAATATATTCAATTTAATTTGTCATTTGCTTTTATACATCAGCGTCAACGAATTTTAAAATATGTTTGCTGCACATTATTGCTGACACTAGTTTTTTTAACTTTTTCCGGTTGCCAAACATTGCGCGGATTGTTTGATCGTACTGATCCTAAGCCGACAGCACATCCCGTTTCTGCCAAACCGACATTAAACGAATTAATTGATCCGATTAATCGTAATAGCATGATGATTCGTAATATTTCGGCAGATAATGTCTCTTTGACATTTCCCGACGTACCGACACCACTCAATGTTCGTCTGAATTGTGAACGTCCCAAACGAATACGAATTATCGGCGGAACGTCAATTACCGGACGCGAAATCGACTTCGGAAGTAACGACGAATTATTTTGGATCGGAATCAAACGGGAACGAAATTTATATTTCTGCCGTCATTCACAATTTCCAACTTGTCCAGTACGAAACGCTCTGCCGATTGAACCGGACTGGCTCATCGAAGCATTAGGAATAATTGAATTTAAAAATAACGAACAACACGAAGGACCTTATCCTTCAGGCGACGGTAATTGGATAATTATAACAAGACGTTCAACTCCAACCGGACAATTCGTCAAAAAAACAACTATTGAATCGAAAACTGGTTTAGTCTCAAAACAAGAAATGTTTTCGCCTCAAAACGATCTAATTACCGCAGCAGTTTCAAGTGATCACAGATTTGATGTACAAAACGGAATCACATACGCAAGAAAAATCGAAATTTTCTATGCAAGTTCAGCAGGCAAAATCATAATTAATCTTGGTTCGCCGCAATTCAATCAGACAACAAACTCGTACAGCAGTCTTTACACAATGCCGCCTAGTGAAGGACGAAATATTATTGATATTTGCAGCGAAGAATTTCTACGCAGTCAAAATATCAATATAAATACAGCACCCAATGCAGCACCTTTAAACAATTCAATTGTTCCATCGAATAATATCAACAATTCATCTTCGATGTCCGTTCCGGCGGCGAATTCAAATGTTCCAAATGTTCATCTTTCAACTCAGCCGGCTGTATTGATTCCATCAACTTTGTCAAAAAATACAATTCATAACAGTATTCAGCAAAACAACAATATACCGACTTATCGTTACAATAATTCTATAACTTCGCAGGGAACATATCATACAGAAATTAAATAACTCATAATATATCAGCGGAATATTTTTTTTGACAGGATTGCAGGATAGCGGTTAGTGGTTAGTGGTTAGTGGTTAGTGGTTAGTTCGCATGCGGAGATTATTACGGGTTCTAAGTTCGAATCATTAATTACTATCCTGTCAATCCTGTAATCCTGTCAAAAAAACAAAACTAAAGATGCGGTCGAGACGACCG